>CAZPAE010000165.1:0-6241 GCA_964584455.1 uncultured Thioalkalispiraceae bacterium | reverse complement strand
GATAGTAATACTATTGTTATCAGCGGTATTTCTAACTTTCTCAATGTAAAAAACCTTAATACCCAAGCCACGTTTACATTAGATAACAAAGGCTTAGTACAAATTCTGGTAAAATACACTCTCATTGAAGGTGAGCCTCAAACCAATTCATGGAGTTTTAGTACGAGCTTTCCCAAACTTCCCCAAGTTCCTGATGGGGAGTCACCAGCCTATTTCGATCGTAAAACAGGTAGCATAGAGCAAACCTTAGTTTCACCCATTACGCAATTATGGTTATCTGATGCGGCCTATGTGGTTTCGAGTGTGGCCCAGCAAGATCCGGAGTTTGATGTACCTTTAGAATGGGGTATCAACTTTACTAGCTATGTTAAGCCACAAGGGTTACTTGGCTTAGTGGAGAGTGTTTTCAAGCATAGCGATAAACTGAAGGTCTATGGCACTATTCGTGTCCCCATCACCTCTGATAGCGCCAAAAAATTGGCCAGCTTATACCCGTCAAGTTTAGAAAAATTTACCTACCCATGGGATATTGTGGATCAGTTCGATACCGGCTTGCCCGGTATCTTATTGAAAGTCGATTTAAATATTGATTACAATATTGCTAAAAACAAAATTGAATTTGCTGCTGAACAACTGCTGCTTTATACCCCCTATGATGATAGCTGGACCATGGCGGAAACTAACCCGCAATTTATTCCCACACAGGCCTATACCGGTAAAATTGCCCTTACCGGAACCGATGTGGAAGTTGATATGCTTGCACCTGTTCATCCAGGCCATAAAGAGCTAGCCTTATTAGCCAACTTTGAAGGCTTCTCTTTGGCAAATCTTGCCAACCTTACTGGGCTCACCGGTACAACAAAAGACCCATTAAAGTCATTACCGAAAGATATTCAAAATATGGCTAATAAGCTTAGCGACTTACAGCTAACCCATGCCGCTATTTATATAGATTATCTTTCTATTGAAGATGTGACCGTTTCTTATGTTTCCTTTACGGTGGGAATGCCTAACTTAAATTGGTCCATCTGGAAACGTGCAATTGTTATCGATAATATTTTCTGCCAATTTGAAATTTATTATCCCTTTAGTAAGGCAGCTAGCCTTAATGAACGCGAAGCGATTGTTACCGTATTAGGTAAAGCAGAAATCGAAGGTGTTCCCTTCGAGGTACTGGCTAGTGATCAAAATGGTTTTGTTGTTAATGTGAATATGGAGCAACAGCAAACCATACCACTGAACACTATTATGAAGAAATATGCACCTGGGATCCCTGCACCAGGTGAACTTACCATCGATAGTTTTAAGATGTCTGTTTCCCCAAACGTGGGTTATAGCATGGCATTGGCCATGGCATCACATCCACACCCTTGGGTAATTCCTGTTGGGCCACACAATATTAGCGTTGATGATGTGAGTATTGGTTTTACCCTTCCTAAATTCGGTGGCAAACTTACCGGAACGATTGCCGGAGAAATTGAGTTCGGTGATTTTGCAACATTGGATGTGATTTATGATATCCCTGGGGATATTCAAATTCGTAGTCTATTGCCTGAGATTCGACTTGAGCAAATTATCGATACACTAACCAGTCAGCATGTTCCCATGCCAAAAGCCTTTGATTTAACTTTCAAAGACAATTCTATTATGTTCCAAAAACAGGGTAGCAATTATGTCTTTCAACTAATGACAGAGCTTGAAGGTTTTGGCTACCTTGGTTTACAAGTGCAAAAGGTAGGAACGAAATGGGGAATCGCTTTTGGGCTAGATTTATTAAATGGAAAGCCCTCACAGTTACCCAGCGTGAGTATTTTATCGCTATTTGAAAATGCGTTTACCTTAAACAAACTTATGCTAGTGGTTTCATCCTTCCCTGCTCCGCAGTTTACGTTTCCCGATCTGTCCGCTATTACTAATCCGGTACTGAATACCAAAAAAGTCACCATACCACGACATGGTTCAGAGTTAGTTGCTGGCTTTAATTTTTATGCCCAGTGGACATTAAACACTAAAGATAAGCAACATCAGCTTTTGAAAAAATTCCTTGGGCTTGATCCTGTATTAGGTATTACTTTGCAAGTGGGTGAAGTCCCCGAAGAGTTCAGTCGTTTATTCGTTGACTTTAATACGAAAATCCAAGGTCACCCTTTTGAGTGTCAATTTGGTGGTCAAATCGAGGGTGGTGAAGTTGGTGTTTTCTTAACCGGTAGTTTTACGGTAAATATTCAAAAACAACCACAAACATTTGATGTTGTCTTGCTGTTTGTTGAAAACGGTGCCTTTATCTCTGCGGACATGACTGGCCCTACAGCGGTTAAATTCGGTAGTTTGCAGCTAGAGGATTTGGCGCTGGAAATTGGTATTGATTGGGAAGGTATCCCCAGCTTAGGGGTTGCCGCCACCTTAGCGGTTAAAAACTTTGAATCCTCTATTGCGGTTTTCTTCGATTCAGCTGACCCAATGAAAAGCTTGGTTGCCGGTGCAGTGAGCGACTTAACCTTAAAAGATGTGGTTGATACCTTAGTAGGCAAAGCTATCGCCTCGCCTATTGATCCCGTCCTCTCTCAGGTTAGCATTAAAGGGACTCATGCTTTCCAAATTCCTGGCTCGCTCGCTTCAGATTTAGACCATTTGAAATTTGATGCGGTATCTGAAGCCTTTAGTCAAAATGGCAGTGTGAGTATCCCAGCCAACATGAGCCAATTACATTTGATCGTGGCCACCAAAGGTAGTGCTTGGTTTATTACCGATTTAACGACCATGCGTCACTATCAACTGAAAAAGCAAGGCAACAAGATCAACGTATCAGTTGAAGCACAACTTTATTGTGCACCACAGAATACCTCCATTGGTGCTACTCGCTTCCCACAAGGTTTTTATCTTAATGCAGCATTATCTTTCTTAGGTTTTGATGCAGATGCTACCGTGGATATTAGCATGAACCGCGGTATCGCCATTGATGCAGAAATGGATAAAGTGGTCATTGGCAGTGAAATGTTATTTTGCATTAAAGCCGCCAAAGGCAGTGGTGGACCAAAAATCTCTGTTTCCACCTATCGACAGCCCAAACAGCCCGTTAAAGAGTTTCGTGCACCACACTTTTATATTAATGGTGGCCTGGAAATGTTGGGGATTCGTGAGAATATATTTATTGAACTAACCAGCAAAGGCTTTGAGTTTGATTTAAATGGCGGTTTTATTCCCGGTTTAACCTTCGATTTGCATGGCAGCTTTGCCGGACCGCAACATTTATCCGTGGGCGGCGGTATTAAAGCCGGTCTTGGTACCATCAATTTAGGTGCATTAGGAAAAATCAAAATAGATACTGATATTGATGCCGAGCTTGATGTACAGGTTCATGGTAAAACCATTACCGCATCGGTACAGGCTAATTTTGAAGCCCTCGGTAAGAAGCATCATATTGGGAAGTTTGACCTGAATGTGAAAGAAGCAGCCTTCACCAAGTTGGCAAAAACACTGGAAAATAAAGCAACAAGCTTAATTAGTAGTGCAGCAAAAGATATGTTGAAAGATGTCGAAAAAGCACAGAAGAAAGTGGATAGTCTGAACAAACAAATCAAAGATATGCGCGCCAAAGTGAAAAAAGAACATGCTGCCTCAGCCAAGAAATTTAATGATGCCAAGAAGAAAGTTGATGCGGCACAACGAAAAGTCGATAGCCTTAATAAGCAGATTCGTAGCGCACAACACAAAATTAAGAGCCTCAAAGCAGCCATTAAGAAGAAAAAATCCTGGGCTAAACACGGTAATATCTTCCAGAAGGCTAAGCGAGGGATTGAATATACAGGTTATGCGGCTGAGAAAGGTACTGAGATTGCTGGTTTGTATACCGAGATTGGCTCACTAACTGCTGCTAAGAAAACAGCTGATGGCGCTTTAACCGTAGCTAAACAGCCTTTAATTGGCCTCAAAAAAGCAGCACAAGTGGTTCCGGTAGATATGGACCCGAGAGTTGCTGGCTTAATTGCCGCGAAGGAAACCGCCGATGGGGCTTTGGAAGCAGCTAAATTACCGCTGAAAGGTTTATCCGGCATATAAAGCGAAACGCTACTACACTGTGGTAATAGCGCTTCTATAGATTAGCTAATTAACCTTTAGGTAATGCAAGACCTTTTTCTTTGGCACGTTGTTGCATTTTTTGCTCATGCTCTTTGCGATAGGCATCACGTTCTGCCTGGGTATTAAAGCTATTGAGCTTTTGTGTGTGTTCCGCACGCTCTTTCGCTGTCATAAGGTCAGAACCATAGATAGCGTCTTTAGCATGGCTTAGTGAGATTGGTGCGGCAAGTACCACAGCGGTGGCAAGTGCTGTTGTGAATGAAGTCATAGTTTTCATGATAATTCTCTCCTTGTTAATATATATTCGATAAAACCGAACAAGGATAGATTACTATAATGTTAATTTTAATAAGTTGATGAACATCAACACCTTACTGAGACTTGCCTCGCAGAATAAGTGATTGCCGATATACTAAAGAAAGTATTATAAATGTCCTCGTTTTACGTACAGTAAGCACCCTGTATCTGACCAACGTGCAGGAATACTACTCCCTGCCGGTAAGCGTATCCAGGTGCCTTGTTTGTAATGATGCTTTTCATCATTAAAACTGCCTTCAATAACAAAAATCTCTTCACCATTTTCCCGCCTATTGGCGATAGTTTTAGCCCCGCTGCCCCAATGCTCTATACAAATGGTTTCTTGATTAAATTTATGTAATAAGTTTTTGCGAATATTTGTTTCAGCATCCTCCACCCACTCTCCCTGTAAGATTTGTTGTACGCTACGATTTGTATCATGGGTTTGATATTGGCAAAGCTTAACGAAAATCATACAGCCCTGTTTGGTATAAGGGGCATGTTTTGTCATAGGTGGGTTTCTAACATAAGTCCCTTGCGGGTAGTCACCATGCTCATCTGAAAAGGTTCCCGCTAAAACTAAAAACTCTTCACCGCCGGTATGCACATGTGCGGGAAAGTGACTTTCGGGCGCATAGCGTACAATACTGGTGGTGTGTCCACTTTCAGCACGTTCACGTTCAAGGGGTTTTCGTTCTACACCGGCAGCAGGCGATTTAAGCCAACTGAGTTCATTGGTTGAAACCAGTTCAGGTTTCGATAAATCCATTCGGATCGGTTTATCTTCCATCGCGCACAACTCTTAAGTTAAAAACGCTCTACATCTGGCCGCAAATCCAGTTCATGGGTCCAGGTAGAACGATGTTGATTAATTAATGCTAAGTAATTTTGAGCAATTGCTTCGGGTAATAGGGCTTTATCTGCGCTAATACCAAATCGTGCTTTGGTCCAATCACAATCTACTACCCCATCAAGCACCGCATGTACAATATGAACCCCTTGCGGTCCAAACTCCCGGGCCAATGATTGCGCCAGACCACGTAAGGCAAATTTTGCCGAGGCAAAGGTGGCAAATTTACTTGCGCCGCGAATGGATGCTGTGGCACCGGTGAAAATAATCGTACCAGAACCCTGTTTTACCATATGAGGTAATATATGTTGTGCACAAACAAAGGCAGACCAGGTGGTCAGCCGCCATGTTTCCTCGAAGGCTTGTGCTGATAAATTAAAAAAGTCGTCCATGACAAATTGCCCTGCATTGTGAATATATGCAGAGATAGGTGCATCCAATCCTTTGATAGTATTGAAAGCTTGTAAAATAGAATGCTCATCAAGTAGGTTACATGTTACCCCGGTAAATGCACCACCTTCATCAGTTAGCGTTTCTTCTAAGTTCGACAAAATCTTCATAGTTCTTGCTAAACCAACAACGTGATATCCTGCACGGCTCAGCTGCGTACAAACTGCTTCCCCAAAGCCTTGTCCTACGCCTGATACAATTGCTATATTTTTTTGAGACATGTTCTACCTCGTATTAAAATCAGGCCGTTAGCAAGGTATAAAGAAGAATTAATTGTGCTACGTTACTAGCGATGAACAATAAGGTTCGTAGTACAGGAATGCCGGCGGTATAAACTGGGTAATATGCCAATCGGGTCCAAAAGTAGATTTGGCAGGCTAAAATAGTGGTGGTTGTAGAGATTCCGGCGAGATGTGCAACTATCACTAGAGGCGCAAATGTTACTAAGTTTTCAACAGAATTGTAATGTGCGCGCTTTGCCCTATCTGCCCAGGCATGCCTAGCGGGATCTGATGCACTAGGGTTGCCCATGGCCCCGAGCGGGCCCCGTTGTATAATCCAATC
>CAZPAE010000164.1:0-6246 GCA_964584455.1 uncultured Thioalkalispiraceae bacterium | reverse complement strand
AAAGCGGTTTCCGGTAACAATAACACAAACTCCTCGCCACCGAATCGAGCCAAAAAGTCTGTTTGTCGAATGTGCTGGTTTAGGGTTTCCGCGACCACTTTTAAAACCTTATCACCGGCAGCATGGCCATAATTATCATTTACTGATTTGAACTTGTCGACATCCCATACCACTAAACATAACTGTGTTGCATAACGTCGACAGCGGGCAATTTCGCTGGCAATACGTTCCTCATAGGCCTGACGATTAGGGATACCCGTTAACACATCACGCCAAGCTTGTTGCTGTGTTTCTTCAAGTCGCGTCCGAAGCTTATCGCCTTCGGCTTCCAGCGCTTCAACTTTTAGTGTTAAATCCTTTATTACACCATCGGCTGCATCGGCACGTGTTGTTTCTTGATCATGGAAAACCTGTAAATGCTGATCTATTGCATCCAAGCGCTGTTTGATATCGGCTCGCCATTGCATGATCTCATCACTACTTTGCATCACGGCATGGATGCCTTGTATTTCCTCATGTACAGCTTTATCCATTTGCTGACTGCTGGCTTGGCCTTGCTGATTTAAGGCACCCGCTTTTTGTAGCCCACTATCCACCTCTTGTAAGCGTGAGCTTAGCTGGATAAAAAAACCTTCTAATTCGGTCCGTTGAAACGTTAGGCGCTGGCAAATTTCTGCAACAATTTCAGCTAAGCTATTTAGGCAATGAATAAGGCTACCAATATCTTCTGCTTTTTCGAAAAACAGGCGCTCTAATTCTGCAATTCGCTGCTGTAAATCGATAGGTGGTTCTAGTTGTTCAAAGAATTGTTTAACCGCGATAGAAATCGCTTGTACTGAATCAGCATCTAAGCTTACGGGCTCAGCATCTTGATTAGTATAAGCCGCCTCAATTTGCTGTGCGATCACATCAATGATGGGTATAAGATCTTTTCTTGCTCTAGCTCGATTGGTATGGTTTTTTAAGGCCTGAAAGTTAATCCGCCGCTTTACGGCATCGGGCATACGCAAGGTCATTTGCAGCAATAAGTCACCTACGGCAGGCGCAACTAACTTTTGCGAAACAACCCCTTCTTTTGTTTCTTTATTATTTTCAACACCGTCACCATTTTCCGGCTCGGCTTCTGGCGTCTCTTTTGGCTTATCTTGGCGAGATAAAATTCGCTCTAGTAGTTTCTGCTTGCGATCAGGCGGTGATGATTCAGCATCGTTTGGCTTGCCGATGACTTGATCTATAATCGCTAAAAACTCTTTATTCATAATGTCGGGCTGTTCTTGCTTATCAAGTCGCCCAACTTGTTTTTTGAATTGCCTAAACTGGCGTTGCGCTGTATCGGGTAAATCTATTTGCTGTAACACTTCGACAAATAAACTAGATGGATGCCCTTGCTTTTGTTCCCGCTTACGAAGCTTATCTAGCTCAACAACGTACTGACTGACTTCTTCGATTAAATCACGTAATTTTAAAACGTCACGTCCATCGCGAACGGCATTACGTAGTTCGGTTAATTTTTTAGTGAGGCCGCTATGTCGACTATCAGCCGCAAGGGTTAGGCGTGAGATTAAATTACGTAACAACCGCTCTGCTTCACGCCAAGCTTTTTCTTTCGTTTCTATTTCATCTAGCGCTTCGTAATAGCGATACTTCCAACGACTTTGAGTTTCTTTATCTTTATTCGACATCAGTGATAAGTATTATAATTATGCTGCACGACGTGTTAATTGAACATCATCAGGTAACGATAGCTCCATCATAATAGGTAAGTGATCAGAAAAAGTATGATTAAGGGCTTTCACAGTTTCCACTTTCAGCCCCGATGTCACTAAAATATGGTCAATATGATGTTGCGGACGCCAACTGGGAAAAGTAAACGTTTCTTCCATGGGTTCTCGCAAATCAGTTTGATTAAACAACTGACGCATCTCCTTGCTACCAAGTTTACAATTCATATCCCCCATGACAATAGCATGTTTATAGCTATTCACAACCTCGCCAATGTGACTGAGTTGCTTTTTCCTTGCCCGAGGACTGAGCGCGAGATGCATCACCACCACAGCCAGCGCATTGCTGCTACCACCGAACCGTGCCAGGATGGCATTACGACCCGGAATTAATCCTGGCAAGCTGATATCGCGAACTTCGGCAGGGTGATAACGGCTGAGTAAGCCATTACTATGCTGGGCAAAACGCCCTAGATTACGATTCACCTGATGGTACCAATAGGGAAAGCCCGCCTGCAGGGCTAAATATTCCACCAAATTAATATAGTTACTCCGAATCGAACCCGCATCGACTTCCTGCAGACCAATTAGATCATAGCTGTCTAATAATTGTGCGACTCTTTCTAGATTCGCTAACCGTTGGTTATAAGGAAGTAAGTGCTTCCAACTATTGGTCACATAATGATGCGGGCGCCGAGTGCTTATTCCCACTTGTATGTTGTAACTCAAAAGCCGTAGCTTTCGCCCGCTCATTAATACCTGCCACTTTATTTAATCCTGGATAAAATTATATCGGACAGACCATTTCACCCAGTTTATTGGTTAATTTTAAATTTTCACTATAGTCTACAGGGCAATCAATAATACTCACTACGTTATCTTTCAATGCCTTACGTAGAGTTGGTAACAGCTCAGTGCCTTTGTCTATTCGATAGCCTTTTGCTCCAAATGACTCCGCTAATTTCACAAAATCGGGATTCCCGAAACTAATGTGCGATTTACGTCCAAATTGGTTCATCTGCTTCCATTCGATTAGCCCATAAGCATTATCGTTCCATATTAGAATCACAAAAGGGGTATTTAACCGGACAGCGGTCTCAATTTCTTGCATATTCATCATAAAACCGGCATCGCCCGTTACCGCCACAACTTGCCGATCAGGATATGCTAATTTCGCGCCAATTGCTCCCGGTACCGCAATACCCATACTGGCAAATCCGTTGGAAATCAGGCAGGTATTGGGGTATTCACAGCGGAACATCCGCGACATCCACATTTTGTGGGCGCCGACATCAGAGATGGCAATGCCCTCTAAATCCATCGCAGTGCGTAAGTCCCAAATAATTTTTTGTGGCTTCACCGGTACAGCCGTGTCGTCCTTGTGCTGGTTCATATCCTCAATTAGAGCCTCGCGTAATGCACGCATAGCGCTACCGGTATGAGGACTAGCCATTTTCATAATGCGTAACAAGGAATGCCGAATGTCACCCACAACACCCACACTAATCGGATAGTAGGCATCCACCTCAGCAGGAGAACTATCAATATGAATGATGGTGCGGTCCTTGGTCGGGTGCCACAAGAAAGGATGGTACTCCACTAAATCATAACCAATACAAATAATCACATCGGCGCGGTTGAAACCGCAGCTCACATAATCATTGGCCTGTAATCCCGCACTGCCCAAAGCCATGGGGTGCTTAAATGGAATGACCCCCTTGGCCATAAATGTATTGGCCACAGGAATTCGTAGTTCTTGCGCAAACTCACCGAGCTGCTTCCATGCTTTGCTGCGTATCACACCGTTGCCTGCCAAAATGATTGGGTTTTTAGCATTGGAGATCACATCAGCCGCTGCATCAATCCGCTCTGACGGTGGCTCTGGCGGATGCGGATGCTTCACTGGTAGTGGTTCACTCTCCACTTCCATTTCAGCAATATTTTCTGGGAACTCAATAAATGCAGCACCATACTTTTCTGTCTGCGCTAGCTTAAATGCTTTGCGAACTACTTCTGAAATAATATTGGGGGTTAACAGGCGAGAAGAATATTTCGTAATAGGCTGGAACATCAGCTCTAAATCAAGTACCTGATGTGACTCTTTATGTAATCGATGAGTACTGGCCTGACCGGCAATCGCTACGACAGGGGAATGATCCATATTTGCATCAGCAACCCCGGTAACTAAGTTTGTAGCACCGGGCCCTAAGGTAGCTAAACAAACCCCGGCTTTACCCGTTAAACGACCATAAACGTCTGCCATAAAGGCAGCACCTTGCTCATGACGTGTGGTAATAAATTTAATAGAAGAATCTAGCAGCGCATCCATCACATCCAGATTTTCTTCACCAGGCACACCAAAGATATACTCTACACCTTCATTCTCTAAACAACGAATGAATAGCTCCGCTGCTTTCATTGATTTCTCCTCCGACCCCTAGTTGACTTTTGACAATTGACTATACAACGTCTTCAAGTCTTAATCATAGATGATCTTAAGGAGTCTTGGATTCTTTTTTAATGAGAAAATCAACGAGCTTTAATAGTTCATCTTGGCCATTGGTTAAGGTTGCTTGACTTTTATAGCGACCATTTACAACAAGGGTAGGCACACCATTAGTACCATAGCGTTCGGTTAGATCCTTAGCACGATTGACTTTCATCAAAACGCCAAACGAATCAAACGTAGCATTAAAATCTGCTTGGCTTATCCCGTATTGACTAAAAAATTTTGCCAATGCCGGTTTGCTAACGAGTTTTTTGTTCTTATGGTGAATTTCTTTAAATAGCGATTCGTGCATTTTATCCAAAACACCAAGTAGCTCAGCGGTATAAAAAGCACGGGCATGGGTTTCCCACTCGGGAATATAGTTACCTTGTCTGTCTTTTAAAATAGCCGGGATACGAATGAACTCCACATTACTGGGTAATTTAGCTTTCCACTTGAGCAGTTTGGGCTCTAAGCTATAGCAGTGAGGGCAGCCATACCAAAACATTTCGACTACTTCTACTTTATCGGGATTGCTAGTGCGAACCGGCGGCACAATTAGCTGATATTCGATACCTTCATCATAGGTATTGGCATGGGTCCATGATGCTAGCAGTAAGTAGGCCATACTAAAGAGCAATGACCCTAATTTTATTTTCATAATATGACTCCCAATGAGGTACTTATTTCGCTGCAATAATAACTATTTTCGATAACAGTTTTGTTGAATTGTTCCTCTCAAGGCCAACGAAAACAGTAGCAACACCTATATAAATAAGTATCCAGCTACAACAAAAAGGGTATATTCAGCCTTATAGCTCACCGTATGAGTGCAAACCAGACAGGAACATATTGACGCCAAGAAAAGCGAACGTAGTCACAAATAAGCCGACAACTGCCCACCAAGCCAGCGGTGCACCACGCCAGCCTTTCATTAATCGCATATGTAACCAGGCTGCATAGTTGAGCCAAACAATGAGTGCCCAGGTTTCTTTCGGATCCCAAGACCAATAACCACCCCATGCCTCAGCCGCCCAAGCCGCACCGAGAATCGTCGCGATGGTAAAAAACCCAAAACCTAAGCCAATGGATTTATACATTACATCGTCTAGCATATTTAAGCTCGGTAAGTTCTCGGCACCAAGCCAACGCATGCTGCGTACGATGCCAAAACCAGCCACCCAGAACGTAATACAGACCGCCAGAGTAATACCGAATGACATCAAAATCGCATCCAGCGAGCTAATGCCATAAGTCGCCAAACAATACAAAATAGTGATGGTGAAAATAATCAGCTGAGCAATAATTTGGTTCATTTGTTTGGGTTGTTTGGCATGCTCAATAAATAAAGCAAACATCCCTAGCATAGCGGCTAATGCAAAGGCACCATAGCCAACAAAGTTGGCCGGTACATGAATCTTCATCCAGTAGCTTTTTAACGCGGGAACTAAGGGTGCAATCTCATGCGCATCTTTAGTGAAGTGATACCACAATAAGAAACCAATAGAGGCACTAATCACTAATAAGACAAAACCGCCCATGCTTCGGGTTTTATAGCGCGCCTCATAATATAAATAGATAAGTGCGGTAACAATGGCGAAAAGAATAAAGACTTCGTATAGATTACTAACCGGAATATGCCCCACTTCATGGCTAATTAAATATGATTCACGCCACCGAACCATTAAGCCAACGAAACCCATGGTTGTGGCTATCCATGTGAGGCTTGTTGCGACCTTACCCACAAACGTATTACGCGCATACAAATGAAAGAAGTACACCACTGTCGCCATAATAAATAAGGCGCTCATCCACATGATGGCAGCAGTACTGGATAAGAAATACTTAAATAAGAATTTACTATTTACCTTATCGTCTAATGACGATAAAGCAGCGATGGCATCTTGCCCATCCATTCCTTGAGCTTTTAAAGCAGCGACGGCTGGCTCGTATAACCAAACTGCGATTAAACTTAGTGCCGCTATCGCAAACATTAAAACGCGTAATGCCTTCCACCACCAGCCTAATGCAATGGCA
>CAZPAE010000163.1:0-6274 GCA_964584455.1 uncultured Thioalkalispiraceae bacterium | reverse complement strand
CGCGACACCAAGGCTATGGCATATAGAGATCGCTATACAGGCCAAGTCTTTGGGAAAAATAAATGTCAGATCGCGCAAAACTCATTCAGTTCTACATTGCATTCTACAACCGCGCCCCCGATCCCGAAGGTCTCGCCTTCTGGCAATCGGCCTGCGATGCGGGGCTGTCTCTGAACGCTATAGCCGATCTGTTTGTTCCCCAGGCCGAAACGCTTGCGGTTTATCCGTTCCTGGCGAACCCAACCGAAGAAGGCGTGCGCACCTTCCTTCAGGCGGTTTACCAGAACCTCTTCAATCGCGAACTTGACGACGCTGGCGAAACCTTCTGGACCACACAGATCCTGCAAAGTGATGCCTTCACGGGCGAGGACACGGGCAACGGTCTTTCCTTGGGCGAAGTTGTTGTCTCCATCATTATGGGCGCACAAGGCGACGACATCACGACATTGGCCAACAAGACCGAAGTCGCTTTGGACTTCCACGATCAGGCTGCGGACACCGAAGGGTTCGCGCAAACACAAGAGGCCTCCACCGCCTCGCGCCTCGCTTTGTCAGTCGTTGATGAAACCGATTTTTCGGTCATTCAGGGTAAGGTCCTGAACGAAAACTTTTTCGAAGTTGATGACGTGCCGACCCCTGGCATCACGCCCGGCGACTTCACCTTTGTAATCCCGCCCGGCGACGACATGACCCAAGAACTGCAGGTCAATGGCGGCATGTTCATCGAAGGCAACCAATTGAACCCGCGCGTTGCCGTTTTGACCGACGGCACCATCGCGGTCACCTACGATAACAACACAACAATGACGATCAACCCGATTGTTATTCAACTTTTCAGCACGTCCGGTACGTTTGAAAAGACCGGCACATTCGAGGTGCCGCTGGATGACTTTTTCGGCACCGTCACATCGCAACGCTCGGCTGACATCGTTGCCTTGCCGAATGGCGAATTCGCCATTGCGATTCAGTTCGTCGGCGACGGCACGCAAACGCTCGGCGTGCTCCGAATGAACCAGGACGGCGAGGTCATTGACGACCCTGTTTTCCTGACAAGCACCCTGGCCTTTGCGTTCTTCGAAGTCGACATGTCCCGTGGCGACGATGGCAAGCTCTATGTCAGCTACCGCATGAGCCCCGATGACGTCGCCGGCAGCCCGAATGGCATCTTCATGAGCGTTATCGAACTGGATGACAGCGCAGTTGCCGAAAACGTGCGCGTCAACGAAGACACTTTGGGCCAACAGATAAATGGCAAAATCGCGACATTGCCCGACGGCACGTCGCTGGTCGTGTATGAGGATGGGAATGCGATACCTGCCGTTGGAAATCTGCAAGGTTCCGTCTTTGGCCGCATCATCGGCCCCGAAGGTGACCCGGATTCTGACCAGTTCCTGATCCCAGGCTTCCCAGAAGATCGCCAGCTGCGGCCCAACGTGGCCACCTTGGGCGATGACAAATTCGTTGTGACCTTCTCGACCGAGTCGGATCAATTCGAACTGGGCACAGGCATTTCAGCAATCATCCTCGACAAAGAAGGCGATGTGGAAATCGAAGAATTCCCCGTCAACGCCGTGAACGGGGCGCTCGACTTTAACCCTGTCGTCGTAGAGCTCTCCAATGGCAACATCGTCTTTGTATGGCAGTCTGGCGTACGCGGAGGTTTTGACATCTTTGCCGCGATTTACGACAGCGAGGGAGAGCTGGTTCGCTCGGATTTCCAAATCAACCAAGCGGCCTTTGGCAACCAGATCAACCCACAGGTTGATGCCGCGGGCAACGGCTTTGTCGTCACCTGGCAGACCGAAGCCCCCACCGGAAACGATCTCCACCCGGCTTCGGTTCGCATCGCGCTCTTTGACAATTCGGGCGCGCCTATCGATCTCCCTGGCAAAGATGATGAGTTGATCCCCTACGAACCTGGCGCGTTCGACCCTGTTGTCGGGGCAAACGACAAAACCATTTTTGAATTCCCGGGCAACGGCGAGATTCCGGGCGATCAAATGGGCGAAGGTCACGCCGTTCTGAGCGACGGACGCATTGCGGTCATCTATTCGGATCAGCTTGACCCATCAAGCAATCAAGTCTTTGTGCGTATCTACGAGGCCAACGGCCAATTATTGCAAGATGATTTCCGTGTTTTGAAGGACGCCGAGGCTATCGTCGGTAACAGCGCAAAAAGCCCTGCGATTGCGGCTCTGCCAAATGGTGAGTTCGTGGTCGTCACCACCTTTGCAGACGTCGCCGGAAACGATCAACAGATACGCGCTTATCACTATGATACCAGCGGTACGCTGCTGAACGTCTCCACCGTCAGTGACGTGCCGCCCGATCCTAGCTTTGGCAATCTTTCGGTGACCTATCTGCCGACTGGCCAGATTGCCCTGACCTATGTCGGTCAGGACGGCGATCAAAACACGCCGTCTGATGGCGTCTTTGTGCGCCTCATCGATCTGGACGGGAACGACGATACACCGTCGGTCGCCGTCAATGACGACAGCGATGGTCCACAAACGAACCCTGCAGTGGCTTCCTTGATCGATGGAACGACGCTGATCGCATTCCAAGCCGAGGATTCATCGAACGACGACGGCATTTTCGTGCGCCTGGTTGGTCCCGAAGGCACCCCGGACGGCAACAACGTCGAATTCGAAATCGCAACTAACAACGCCTTGAACCAGCGCAACCCCTCTGTCGCTGCGTTGGACAAAGACCACTTTGTCGTGGTGTTTGAAACTTTGTCTGGCGAATTCGATATGGACGGGTTCGGCGTCTCGGGTGTTGTCATCAACCGCGACGGCACCATCACAGTGCCTGAGTTCCCGATCAACTCATCGATGGACTTTGGCCAGTCCAACCCGGCTGTTGCGACACTGGCTGACGGCAACTTTATCGTCGTTTTCGAAAACGAAGCGCCGGACAATTCGTCCACATTCGACAACATCTCTGCACGGATCTTTGCGCCTGATGGCACACCCCAATCAGGTGAATTCATCGTTAACGTAAATGAAGATGGCATCCAGTCGAACCCATCGGTCAGCGTGTCCTCGGATGGCTTCGTAATCAGCTGGACCTCTCCTGATGGCAACCCAGAAGACCCATTCGGTACCAGCGTCCGGCTTGCGGCTTTTGAAACGGACGGCACGCGCATCGAGCTGCCCGTTGACCCCGACACGTTGACACCTGCCCTGACGCAGCGCGATCTGACCGTGAATACAACCTCCGAAGACCCGCAGGTTGATCCGCGCGTCACCGAACTGGCAAACGGCAACATCGTCATCATCTGGACCTCGTTCTCGGACGGTAACCTCTACTTTAAAATCGTTGATCCCGAAGACACTGTCGTCGTCAACGAACAGCGCGTATTCGACACGATCCAACCGTCTCGCAGTACCTATGACATCGACGCTCTGCCAAACGGCGGCTTCGTCGTTGCGATGAATGCAGCCGACCCGACCAATCAGGGCGGCGAAGGCCTCTGGCAGCGCATCTTCACCGAAGACGGCGCGGGCGGTTTCCCAATGGCGGTTGATACCGGCAATGGCGAGGTCGAAAACGTCCACGTTTCTGCGTCTTCGTTCAACTCTGGAACGCACAGTATCGCGTATACCCAAAACAACGGTGTCTCTGTTATGAGTCTTTTTGACTCGAACAGCGGAACTCAAACAGTGACATCTTCCGTTGGGCTAACGAATGCATCGGTTCAGGGCGTTGCACTGAATGATCAAGGCCAATCGGTACTTTTGATTAATCAATTCGTGTTTTTTAACAACGGTCCTGCAGAAACGCTGAGTTCGGTTGCGTACGGCCCAAGCCTGGTTCCTCCGTACTTTCAGCCTGTGATTTTTGAAGAACAAGATCCATAAATTACGAACAATGCGGATGTCGCAGTTTCATCTAGCGGCACGTTTATGGCTGTTTACACGAGAGAGGTCGCCGGTGAATTTGGCATCTACGGTGGCATGCCGCGCACTTCGCCTGGCGCTCCTGGCTTTCAAGAATTTCGCATCGACGATGGCAACACAGACTATAGAAACCCATCGCTGACCCTTACCGCAGACGGTCGGTTTTTTGTCACCTATGAAGGCAGCGACCAACAAGGCACATCCCTCTTTGGCGCCTACTTCAACGCTGATGGCACCCCTGACGGAGGCCAAATTGAAGTCAGCGAAGACACCAACTCTTCACAAGGCAGCCCAGATGTCACAACCTCGGGGCATGGTGTTTTCGTTGTCTATGAGAACGAGCAAGAAAGCACGTTTGACGAAGATCGGGGTCAGATCACCGGCACATACTTTGATGCCGACGGTGACGTGGATGAGATCGAGATGCAGCTGAACTCGAAAACAGTCGCCGAAATTACCGAAAACGACATCGTTGAACTAGCGCTTGAACAGGCTGGATTGTCGATCGGCAATACGGTTCTTTTGAACGTCTCACCAACGCTTTCGTCGACCCTGGGCGGCGCAGACATAACGGATAACGGCGATCACTTTACGTTCGACCCTCGGACATCCACCACATTGTCAAACTTGCAGCCTGGTCAAGAGGTGCGCGATTTCTTCAGCTTTGAAGTGACTGTTGCAGGGGCCGATCCGATCGACCTCGACTTTACCGCAACATGGCGCGAACCTGACCAGTTGCCCGGCGATCCATTCCAAGTAGATGAATTCGAACCCAATAGCGCGGCGACCGCGCCGACCTCAATTCAAGGTATGGCGAGTTTGGGGTCCAACGGGACTGTCGCGGCCTATATCGAAGGCACAGGTACCAGTACTCAATTGAAGTTCGATATCATCAACGCAGATGGCGAGCGTGTTGTCGACGGTGGTTTGGCCAATGGCACTGGCCAACTGAATGCGGTGCCTGGCAGAGTCGCCAAAGTGTTCGATATGGAGCCGACACCCTCTGGTGGCTTTGTCGTAGCACTTGACATGGAATTGTCCGGCACAGAGCGGATGTCGATCGTGACGTTCGACAAGGACCTAAATCAGATCCACTTTGAGAACATCCTCTACGTCCCCAGTGAAATTACGTCGGCGAAACTGGGCGTTGATCAAAACACTGGCGACATTTACACGGCCTTCACCGGTCGCGGCTTGGCAAACAGCGATGCACAAGTCTTTAGATTCGATGACGAATTGAACGGCTTTGCCGGAAACAGTGGTGGTCAAGTCATCAATACGGGCGCGGCACTTCTCGACGTTGCAGAGATTGTCGTCGCACCAAACGGCAAACCAACCGTAGTACTGATTGAAGACAACAACATCCTAAGCGCGACCACGTTCCCGGCCGCACTTGCTGGCGCGCCTCAAACGAGTGGAATTGCGCTCCAGAACGGGTCCATTCTTAGCGCGGATGCAACTTCCACCCAGGGGGGAGACGTTTTTGTCGCCTTCCGTGCAGTCGATAACGGCGGACAGGTTGCAGAAGACGATATCGTCGGCATTGTTGTGGAGGACACTGTGAATGGCCCCTCGTTTGGGTTGCCGTTTGATATCAACCAAACTACGTCCGGCGAGCAGTCCAACCCCGCGGTAACCCTGTTGAACAACGGAAACGTGTTGGTCACGTTTGACAACGACCCAGTGGCGGGCGCGTTCCCCTTTGCGAACTCTCTCCTGGGTCGTCTTTACCAAGAAGACGGCACGCCCGTTGACGATGTTTTCCAAGTGAACCAGTTCACCAGAGATGCGCCAGATACCGGTTCGGTTGCGGCGCCATTAGATTTTGGCTTTTTGGTCGGATTTGACTCTTCTGACGGAACTTTGGTCGACGGCCCGGGAAGTTCCACCGGTCGATTGATCGCTTTTGATGAACTCTTGGAACCGATCGGACAGGATTTGGTCATTTCCAACGATTTCCAGGAGTTTATTTCAGAAGATGCTCTTCTCGAGCATTTCGACATTCCACTTCCAGGCACCACCTTTGATATCGTCGCCACGAGCCCGTCATTCGCCGGGGTTGGAATTACTGTGGCAAATGGCCAGGTGACGTTCCAGATCGGTAGTGCACTGGACATTCTGTTTTTGCCGGCGGGAGAGAGCGTCCAGGATTATTTCGAGTTCACAGTCCGAGACGACCTTGGCAATGAAGTCGATTTGATTGGCAGCTACACCATTCGCAGCGAAGATATCCTCTAAAGCCAAAGGCGCACCGGGTTTGGTGCGCCTTTACCTTTGATCAACACTTTTTCTCAATGAAAACAGGCGTGTCCCCGCGGGGACACCCCAAACGCCCTACCCGATCAGCACGTCGCCGAACGTTTCGCGCAGGT
>CAZPAE010000162.1:3933-6304 GCA_964584455.1 uncultured Thioalkalispiraceae bacterium | reverse complement strand
GGCCCGGTAAATAGCGGGGCCGAATCCATAACACTGTATATTCTAAGATAGAGATGATGAACCGATGATACCACGATCTTGCTTAGTGATAACGATGGTGCAATCCCGTGGGATAGTAATACCATCTATTGGTGCTGGGAAGTTAGTACGTGTTGGATCACCGTTACCTGGATGCTGAATATTCACAAACATGGTACGACGATCAGGGGTAGTAGTGATACCGGTAATTTCATCGCTGGTCACACCGGTGAATAAGCGACGAATTTCACCTGTGAGTGTATCGGCGACTAACATTTGGTTGTTTAAGCCATCTTTCTGACCACCATCAGTTTGGATGAATAAACGACCATCTGGATCCGCCCATAGACCATCTGGATCACTGTAGCTTTCCTCAGTACCGTGAGTATCTTGTGCAATTAAGAAGATTTCCCATACAAATGTGGTACCCACATGTTTATTGCTATCACGCCATTTGATGATATGACCATCAGAGTTAGGTGCTAATGGGTTAGCCGCATTTGGCTCAGTACGACGGCTATTGTTAGTCAACGTACAGTAAACATCACCATTAGGTGCAACGGTTGTCCATTCTGGACGGTCCATTGGGGTTGCACCTAATAAATCCGCTGCGATACGTGCATAGGTTAATACTTCTGCTTGATCATTGAAACGCGCTGCTAAGACAGGGTTATCAATGGTCAATTCTAACCAATCACCAGTACCGTCATCATTGAATCGTGCAACATAGAGTTTACCTTCATCAAGCGGATTTACACCACGTGCTTTCATCTTCTGCCAGTTATCCGCAGAAACGAACTTGTAGATGTAATCGAAGCGTTGGTCATCACCCATGTAAGCAACAGCACGATGGCCTTTACCCACAGTCAGTGCAACACCTTCGTGCTTAACACGACCTAGAGCGGTACGCTTAACCGGTGCACTGTGTGGATCCATTGGGTCAATCTCCACAACCCAACCAAAACGATTTTCTTCGTTCACATAGTCACTGTTGGATAAATCAAAGCGTGGATCGAAGTCTTGCCAACCGTAACCGAAACCACCTGAAGAGAAACCATAACGTTCTTGTTCTTCTGTTGGTGTCCAATCACCGGTTGCGCCGAAGTAACCATTGAAGTTTTCTTCACACGTTAAGTAAGTACCCCAAGGCGTATAACCGTTGGCACAGTTATTTACGGTACCTTTAGGTTCATTACCGGCTGGTGTTTCAAGTAATGGATGACCTGCTACTGGACCACTAAATTCTACTGGGGTATTAACATGGATACGACGGTTTTTCTCACTGGCAACACGTAACCAAGTACCACCACAGCTTTTGATTTCCACAACCGATACACCGTGTGCGTGTTGTGAGGTACGCACATCTTCTAAACTTTCTGGTGCAGACTTACCAAGCACATGCGAGTTACGGCCAAACTCATGGTTAATGGCCAATACACCATGGCTGTTACGATAACGTGGACGATATTTACCACCTTCTTCTTGCATAGGGAAATACGCCATACCATCATGACCAATACCAATTTGTTGCTCTTGATGAACAGAGTATGGCGGCCAACTAAATGCAGGACCATAAGGTTGAATGGGCTCACCCCAAGGAATTAATACTTGATATTCATAGTCTTCTGAAATAGTGGGTACAGGTCCATTACCTTCGGCAACAGGAACCGGTGTAAACCCAACTAATAAACCTTTTTTACGTTTCCAAACAGGTGTGTCATCGTCTTTACTACCGACGGGACCTGCTAGAACAGGACCGGCTGCACCAACGAATGTGGTGGCTGCAACAGCTAAACTACCGGCTAATACTTTACGACGTGATAGATTCACTTCTAACACTTCGTCAAAGGTACGGTTACCTGATTTGTTTGAACTTTGATCATCAACGCTCATGCCTTAGTCTCCTCCAATTGGGATGTGAGTGCCATTAATTTCAGTGGAGACTAACACCAGCATATTTCGGAAAAGTTGCTAAAAAATAACAGTTTATTGACAGACGATGGGTAACTGTATGCGCTGTAATCAAACGATGAATTATTATGCATAAAACTTGTTATGACATTCACAAAACTAACCTTACATAAATGATGCAACCATACACTTAGGTTAGCTAGCGTCAATGTTGCGTAACGTTGTCATTTAATTCTTGCGTTGAATTTGCTCACACAACAACAAGATCGATTACCAGATGTTGCCGCCCGCAAACTATATGGCTGAGTGCTCTATTGAGTATTTCTTTCGTCTGCATTCTGTATTACGTACCGAATACATTAGGGAATACTTATATACAGGGCCAACCTTTAGTTTCAAAATGAAACGTCGATATTAGACCTTATCTTGAGGCTTTGTTTTC
>CAZPAE010000162.1:0-3898 GCA_964584455.1 uncultured Thioalkalispiraceae bacterium | reverse complement strand
GTAGGTTTAATATGGAATTTATTACCAAAAAGAATCAAATTGCCGCGCTTCACGCCGAAATTGCCGAATTACGCGAGAAAGAAGCCGCTTTACAAGATCAATTGGAAATGAAACAAGCACAAGTCGCCGAGCTGAGTCATCAAGGCCCACAGATGGACCAATATGGCGAAATCATGCAGTATGAAAATGAGAACCTCAAACAAGGCATGCAAGATGTCCAAGCTAATCTCGCCGGCTCCGTGACCCATGCCAAAGAGAGCTTATCGTCAGTGGAATCGATTAATGGCCAATTTGATGAACTATCGAACTCCATTAATCATGTTGATAAAGACTTCACCTCGCTAACCCAACTAGCCAAAAGCTCCGGTGAAGCGGTAGATGAAATGAATTCTCGAGCTGAGAAAATCAGCTCTGTCTTAGCGCTCATTGAAGGTATCGCCGAACAAACCAACCTACTGGCATTGAATGCGGCCATTGAAGCTGCCCGAGCCGGTGAACAAGGCCGTGGCTTTGCGGTGGTTGCCGACGAAGTACGTAGCCTCGCCAACAAAACCCAGGCTGCTATCAACGATACGAACAACTCTATCACGGCGATGAACCGCAACGTAAAATCGGTTTCGGATATTGCCTTTAGTTTGATCGAACAAGTAGAAACCAATGCCGCCACAGTAAAAACATTATGTGACAAGCTAAGTACCATTGATACGACAGTCCGCAAATCATTTTGTGAGATAGAAGATATGACCGATGGGGTCTTTGTTTCTCTGGCCAAAGTGGATCACTTACTTTGGAAAATCAATACTTACCTATCCATCAACATGAAAGAACCCGCGTTTGATTGGGTCGACCACCATAATTGTCGTTTAGGTAAATGGTATTATGAAGGCGAAGGGCACAACTTATTCTCATCATCATCCTCTTATAATAAAATCGAATCACCCCATGCCACGGTACATCAAAGTACTCAGAATGTTTTTGATCTATTATCTGAACAAGATATTGATGCTAACCGTATTATGGATGCATTAAAGGTAATGGAAAATGCTAGTCATGAAGTGTTTGATTACCTCGACCGTGTATTACATGATAAGTTAAATAGCAATCACGGCTAATAGACCATCGGTATCCCTGTATCTGTTGTGATCATCTGCGGCTGATAACCCCAAGCAGCATGAATACGTTCTGGCGTTAGCACCTCACAAGGCTGACCACACGCGATTAACTGCCCTTGCTTTAGTAACCAAGCTTGATCACAATAGCGTAATGCTTGATTAAGATCATGCAGTATCACAATCACACCCCAGTGATTTTGCTGCGCTAACTGCCTCACTAACGCTAACATATGATGCTGCTGACCTAAGTCTTGTGCCGAAGTAGGCTCATCTAATAGTAATAACGGTTCCAGTTCTGCTTGTGATAATTGCACTAAAACCCGTGCTAAATGTACCCGCTGTCGTTCCCCACCCGATAAATCAGCATAATTTTGCTGTGCAAACTGGGCGGTATCGGTTTCCTGCATTGCTTTGCGAACTAACTGCATACCTTCTTGCTGACTGGCCGTTAATGGAATCAGGCCTAACTCCACAACTTCATGTACCGTAAAAGGAAAACTCAATTGGCTTGCCTGAGGTAATACCCCCAGGTGTTTTGCTAAACGATTTCGTGACCACTGCGAAAAAGGAATATCGTGTAACATCACTTGCCCTTGGTGGGATAACTCCCCGGTCATCACCTTAAACAAACTCGTTTTGCCAGCCCCATTGGCACCTAACAAAGCCACCACTTGACCGGGAACAGCTTGCAAGGCATCCACCTGCACCAAGGTACGGCCTGCAACACAAACAGCGATATGATTAAGCGTTAACATTAGATAAGCGTCTTACGGCGTTGAAATAATAACACCATGAAGAAGGGTGCCCCCAATGCCGCAGTTACCAAACCCACGGGTAATTCAGCAGGCGACAGCCAAAGCCGTGCGCCCATATCCGCTAACAATAATAATCCACCGCCCACCATACCTGATACCGGTAATAATAAACGATGATCAGAGCCGACCAGCATACGTACCAGATGTGGCACAACCAACCCCACAAAACCAATAATTCCGGCCACTGATACGGTCATCCCCACCGCCATGGCAGTTAAGATAATAAATTGCAGCTTTAACCTTTCCACATGAATCCCAAGATGACGGGCTTCTGATTCACCCAATAACAATGCATTTAAAGCTAATGCCTTACGTTGAAAAAACCAGGAAACTATCACTAACGTGATTAGACACAACATAATATCTTGACCAGATGCTGCCACTAAGGTCCCCATTTGCCATAAGCTTAGATCGCGCAAAGCTTGATCATTGGCAATGTAAGTTAAGAACCCAATCACTGCACCGCTAAAAGCGGCAATGGCCACCCCGGCTAACAACAGCACAACAACTGATGTACCCATGCGACTTTGTGCTAAACGATAAACAAACCAGGTAACCCCTAAGCCACCCAAAAATGCCGCAACCGGCACAGCATACACTTGTAAGGCAATGGGTAAAAATACAATGGCAAATGAAGCCCCTAATGCGGCGCCAGAAGAAACCCCAATAATGCCTGGCTCGGCTAATGGATTGCGAAATAATCCTTGCATCACGGCACCACACTGTGCCAATAACGCACCAACGAGCAAGGCCAACAACGTTCTGGGTAAACGTAGATCCCACACCACCACTTTTTGGTATGCAGCTAATTCACTGTAGTTACTGCCCCAAACCCCATCCCACACCGATAACAAACTTTGCCATACCGGAAGATTTAGTGGTCCGCGGGTAACCGAGAATAAAATGAATAGGCATAAGACTACCGCTAAAGGTAGGATCAGTGTTTCAACAGGTCTGCGTTTGATCATTGCTGCGTAAGCAAATATTGCTTTGTTACACGTGATGCTTCTCGCACAGCATTAGGACTAATCCCTGAGACCAATGCTTTTGCATTAACATAAATGATTTTATTCTGTTTACCTGCCGGGGTATGCGCTAAGGCAGGAAACTGTTGTAACAAACGATCCACTACCTTCTGGCTTTCTCCACCGACCAGGATTAGATCTGGCTGTAATAAGATCATGGCCTCGACAGAAACTGATCGATAGTTATCAAACCCAGCAACGTTGGTGACCCCTAATAAATTAATAAATGCATCACCGGTTGTTTTCGCTCCAGCTTGACGAATCCCGCGCCCACCAATGTCCAATAAGAAAACCGCTGAGTGCTTTACATTGGTTTTGCGGGTTAGTTGTAATTGTGACTCTAAATTTTGTATATCGGTAACCAGAGCATCCGATGACAAATCTAATGACTTAGCAATACCTTTAATATTTGAAATTAAATCCTGGGTATTCTTGGCAGTAGGCTGTTGATGTAAAGTGATGTTGGCTTGCTTTAACGCATGAATCACCTCTTTCGGGCCAAGATGTTCGCCGCCAAACACCACACTGGGCCGTAAACTAAGGATTCCTTCAGCGGAAAGTGCCCGGTGATACCCCACTTGGGCCGGTTTAATCTCATCGGGTACCGTGCTGGTTACATCTACCCCCACAATATGTTGCGCCTGGCCTAGTGCAATAAGAATATCGGTGGTCCCTGCATCGGTACTGACAATCCGGGGTTGGGCAGCAGCCACATTGGGCATGCTTAACACCACCGCGATGGTATACCAATGAAAAAATCGTATTCTGCCCTGGCAACGATCAATCACATACTTATATATAGCGCTAAGCCGCATGGGTGGCCCTCTCTACCTATACAGACGATAAATGTGTTGTTAATGATAATGATAACAATTATCATTTGCAAATAATCTTTACTTCTATGCTTAGGAGGCCATATCGTGTCTAAGGTATTTTTACCCATACT
>CAZPAE010000161.1:3842-6334 GCA_964584455.1 uncultured Thioalkalispiraceae bacterium | reverse complement strand
AACTACATTTAAGTTTATAGACTGAGACAGAATTGAGTAAACCATGCAACAGTACATTTGTTCTTGTGGATCAATATTACAAATATTTTTTCGTTTATTTCTAATGGATTCACAAGCTTGTGATACACTTTTCTTAAAGTTTTTTCTACATACTTATTATACGTAATAAAGCTAAAAGGAGTTTGCGATGAAAAAGATTTTTCTTATTCTTTTTATTTCTTTAAGCATGTTTATTTTAAAACAGTCTTATGCATCAATGTATACAGGGAATATAACGCAAGTATGGGCTGAGCCCTCTGCAGGTAGTTATGCTGGTAGCTATGTAATGATCTCTGTGAATGGAACGCCAACAGGGACCACTTGTACAATCAGTCCTACATATGATTATGCATTTAGCATCTCAGGAGATATAGGACAAACTTTGTTATCTATGGTTTTATCCGCTTATGAAGGTAATAGAACCGTACAGTTAATTGGTACTACTACTTGTGATATACACAGTACTGTGGAAACACTTGAAAATATTCGGTTGCAATAAAATAAGCCGCAGAGGTTTTCTTAATCTCACCAAGCTTTAAAACTGCATCAGACACTATTTTGATGGTTGCCTGATGCAGTTCAAATCAACGGGGCCGAATGGTTGAAGGGCATTACTGTACTTGGGAAGTTGCCGCGTTAAGCACACTCACTCAATTTTCACTAACAAATAACCTAAGCCTAAATAATCATTCACTTGTGCGGGGCCACTGGCGGAGACGTTGATGTGTTCGGGGAAGTCTTCGTCGGATAAGCCGCGCCATTGGGCGTGGGTGCCACACACGTGTACATTTATGCCATCGTTGATCATTTGTTTGGTCAGTTGATGAACTTCCTGGTTGTTAGTTTGTTCTTCGGTTTGTAAGGCGAATTGTTCTCGGCCATGGGTGACGACGGCAACGGCAAGTTTTGGGAAGCGTGCTCTTAATTGGCTAATGTGTTGGTTGAGTACGGGCAGTACCCAATCTAATGCCATTTTATCGCCGGTGACTATTTCGAATATCACCCCGCTGGGGGCTTCGGGTAGGGCGAGGATATCTTCCACGGTGTAGCGGTTTTGGTTGGCGTGGCTGGGCAAGCTGCTCAGTAGCAGTAGGCTTAGTGTCAGCCAGTAGCCTTTTATAAGGTGTTTCATGGTGGTATCTCATTAACAAATGTGAACTGATTCACACTTGTTGGTTACATAATAAGAATAAATTTAACCACCAGTATAGGACATAAAGCGGATTAATTTCTCGGGTTGTTCTTTGAATTCGTGGCGTTCGGGTTTGAGTTGTATGGCCTGTTGGATGTGTTCCATTAAGGCGTCATCACTGCAGCCTTGGCGCAAGATATCACGCAGCGGGTAAGCATCGTTTTGGCCTAGGCACATATAAAGTGTGCCATCGGCGGAGAGCCGAACCCGGTTACAGGTTTCACAAAAGTGCTGTGAAATAGGGGTAATAAAGCCAATGCGCAAATCGGTTCCCGCCACTTGTACATAGCGCGCCGGACCACCGCCGGGCATCATGCCGGGGATTAGCTCATAGCGTTGTGCCAGCCGCTGCTTCACTTGCTGCAAGTCCACATATTGTCCGCTGGCCGATTGGCCGGTGCTGCCAACGGGCATGGTCTCAATGAAGCGCAGGGTAAAATCATGGGCAATACAGAATTCCACCATGTCTTCAATTTCATCGTCATTGGTGCCTTGCATCACCACCATATTAATTTTAATCGGCGCAAAGCCAGCAGCCTTGGCCGCCATCAAACCATCGAGGACTTTGTCCAGCTTGCCACCGGTAATCTGCTTAAAGCGCTCGGCCTGCAGGGTATCCAGGCTCACATTAATCCGAGACACCCCGGCAGTTTTCAAGGCGGCGGCAGATTTAGCTAAGCGAGTGGCATTGGTGCTCAGTGATAGATCGTCAATTTCTGGGATGCGGGCAATTTGTGTCACCAGCTCGGGTAAGTTGGCGCGTACTAAAGGCTCGCCACCAGTGAGGCGAATACGTCGGGTGCCTAGGCGGGCAAAGGCTGCGACGACTCGGGTGATTTCCTCATAGCTGAGCCATTCTTCGGGTACATGAAAGTCTTTAAACCCTTTGGGTAAGCAATATTGGCAGCGCAAGTCGCACCGATCGGTCACCGAGAGGCGCAGATATTCGATGGAACGTCCATAAGCATCAATGAGCTGTTGCGACATAGTAAAGCTGGGTTTATTGACGAAATGTCGATAAAGCTTAGCATATTAGGAGTAGGTAAAATAGCATTAAAACCTAGGTAATTAGTTGGTTTTAATGGAGCTGGGCCGATTTGCGTAGTTCGTGATTTAAGTATAAAGCCACGGTCAGCAGCAGTAAGGCACCGCCTTGGTGGGCTGCGGCTAATGGTACGGGCACCACCCACAGCAATGTGCTGATACCCAGCGAAACCTGAATCAGCAGCATGACTAACAGCAGGTGAAATAGGGTGCGAGT
>CAZPAE010000161.1:0-3832 GCA_964584455.1 uncultured Thioalkalispiraceae bacterium | reverse complement strand
GCCAAGGGAATGCGCCGAGTCTTCAACCAGGCATAAGGGATAGCAATGAGCAGCAAATAGGCCAGCATACGGTGGGTAAATTGGATGGTGACCGGGTTTTCGAAAAAATTCAGATAGGCCGGTGAAATCGCCATTAAGCCGGGTGGGAACACATAGCCATTCATCAGCGGGAAGGTATTAAAACCCACCCCCGCATCGGTGCCTGCCACAAAAGCACCGGAAATAATCATCAGCAACACCAGGGCGGTGATAATATGTTGCCGTTGGCGTAGCCTGGCGATATCTGAAGTTTGGCTGTTGCGCGGTACGGGCTGAAACAAACTCCACGCCGTCCACAATACATAGGCATAAATAATCATCGCAGAGACTAAATGCGCCGTGAGTCGATATTGGCTGACACGCGGGTCATCTACCAGGCCACTTTTGACCATATACCAGCCCAACACGCCTTGCAGGCCACCCAGAATAAACATCAAGATTAATTTGGGAATCAGCTGGGGGCGGATCATGCGCCGTGACAGGAAATACAAAAACGGTAATAAAAACATCAGCCCAATAAACCGGCCTAAAACACGATGCCCGTATTCAAAGATAAAAATCCCCTTAAATTCCTCCAGGGACATTTGGTAATTGATTTTCTGGTATTCGGGGAATTGCTTGTACTTATCGAAGGTTTCCTGCCATTCGGTCTCATTCAATGGCGGAATAACACCCATAATGGGTTCCCACTCCACCATGGAAAGCCCAGAACCGGTTAAACGTGTCACGCCGCCAAGAATCACCATGCCATAGATAAGCATAGCGATAACAATTAACCAAATGGCAATGGCCCGGTCGTTGTAATTAGCGTGACTGAATAAGGTCGACATGAATACCACTTTTCATAGCGCAATATTAATAACTAGTTATATTGCTAACGGTATTAACGGATTCTATTGTAATAATGCTTTCATCCGCAGGTCGCAGCATTGTATCGGCTTTATAAGGGGGAGTCACGCTGCAATGGTGGTGCCGTATTGGGGAGATTGCCATGTCAACCACATGCCTTTTTGAGCCATGTGGTTTCCTCGACAGCTTGTTCCTGACACTGTCTACCGAGTTCGTCCATGAACTCGTTGCAATGACGAGAAAAAGTCTGTCATTGCGAGCGTAAGCGAAGCAATCTCCTTGGGTTAGTAGGACACAAAAAACCAATGCTTTCCTCGCAATGTCATTACCCCAGGTTATAATGATGGCGCTACAGTAGGAGAACACGTCATGGGTTGGAAAGGCAAGATGATCGGTTTGAGTTGTTGCTTAGCTATAAGCAACAACACGGCATGGGCGGCGAGCGATGAGATTAAACAATACAGTGATAAAGAAGCTGCCGGTTGGGCTTATAAGCTTTCCGATACTGCTTATGTGATCGAGCGGCCAGGTTGTCGTATTCAATGGAATGCGGTTGAGCCGAAAGATAAAGAGCAATGGTATTTATCGGTTAAGCAACAGTGCAATCTGGACTTTGAAGACCAAGCCAGCATACATGAAGCTATTTTAGAGCACATCGCTAAGCAAATCCCCCTAAGACGATTCGATACATTGCACTGGGGCCGTTTTACTTATGAGCAAGATTACAGCTGGAGCATCCCCATTGTTTTAGCATCGTATAATTCACCGGAATATACCAACTATCGTCGTTACTATCCCAATGCAAAGTATAACGACATCAATGCTATCTTTGTCGCCTTAGCCAATAAAGCCCGTGCCTATCAACCCTTGGCAGACATCTTTGCTGATTTTAATATGGCTATCCGATTAGACTCGGTAGAAAAAGTGTTTACTGCCAAAGCAGGTAAGCTACCTTTTTATCAAGAACTCACCGAACATGAAGTCAGCCGCACAGCCCGCGTCATGTATGATGTGGGAGTGAGTTATTTCTCATTACTACCTGCAGAATAGAGATTGTAGTGACAGCATTCTCTGGCATTAAAAAAAGCGGTTCAGATTGTGAACCGCTGGTGGAAAAGCAGTAAGTATCACCGCTAAAAATGAAGTTATAGCCAAGTACTGATACCACCGAGCAGAGGAGAGAAACGGGTTAACGCTATTATTCCTTTACGCGCAATCTTGTTCAGTACCAATCAGTTTATATAACCTAACGGTTTCGGATGATGGTGAAACTTTTAGCTGTGTGGCGAGGGCTTTACGACAGCGTAAATAAGTACTGGCTGCCTGGGCCATGGTGCCTTGTTCAATATAAATTCGCATTAAGTTTTGGTACAGGTTCTCAGCCGTGCTATCTAATTCAATACCACGTTGATATACCATAATCGCTTTTTCTGGTTCATTGTGTTGATGCCAGTAGCGACCAATTTTGACCAACAAGTGAATAAACCGGTTAGACAGGTTTTCTCGCATGGCCAATGTCCAAGGACGCACATGATCATTTTGTAAAAAGTGCCCTTGGTATAGTGATAAGAACTTATCGGTTAACAGCTGCATGGTGGCAGGACCACAGCTGAGTTTATGGCATTCACTATCCAGTTGATTAAAGGTGCGCTCAAACTCCCATATATCGACCCATACATAACGGGTATCTAAAGTGAGTTGACTGCCGTGTAATACGAGCGCTTTATTGTGTTGTAGTAATTTGCGTAATCGATGCAAGGTGGTATCAAAGTTACGCCGTGCGCAATCACCTTCGGCATCAGGCCATAAGGTATCGATGATTTTTGCACGATTAACTTGTTGACCACCGAAGGCGATTAGCGCCTTCAGCATGTCAAACGGTTTGCTATAGCCAGCACGGGTATACGATAATGTTTGTTCACCCACTTGTACGGTAAAGTTACCGAGTGTGGATATTTTTATATGTTTATCAATGTGGTCAGTGATATCAATGATATCTGCCTCATTGAGGGTGAGCGTTTTTAAACTTTGCTCAACGTATTCTTTCTCAATCCCTTGTTGATAAGACCACAATAACAAGTCCTTTAGGTAACGTGGATGCATAAGTCGCAACGTGGTATCACCTTGTTGCTTACACAATTGTAATGCGCTTTGCATAGCCTGCTTGGCTTGCTTTTCTCCACCTTGTTGTAAGGCGTAGTGCGCCTGAACCAGAGCGAACATTGGATTATTGTTCGGGTTGTATTCTGTATTAACTGTATGTGACTGCATCCTGCTACTCCCTATTTATAAAAACTCGATCGGACGATGTCTTTGCATGAGCTTAGGTGCGAGTATAGATACGTACCCGGACGCGTACAGTGAGAAAAGATCTCGACTCCGTGTGAAAAATTCACTGTATTTGTCCTTTTTGTAAGGAACGGAATGGTAAGTAACGCGATGTTGTTGGATAATCTCGTTGCTTTTCATAGCGGCTTCCGAGGTCAAGATCATGTAATCTGGTGGGATGACCAAGGATAAATGCCATCCTTGGCGTGCCCCTCATCCGTCCCTGTAAGTTCAATGTAAGGTAAAATGGCTTACTCAAGCTGTGAATTAATACCACTGCAAATTGTGAAAAATTCACATTTTGAGATCACCTCAGTGTCACATTATTTTTAGCCCGGAATTAAAGTCTTTTAAAATCAGCTGGTTATGATTTTTGGCTAGGCTGCGCTATGGTTTGGCTGAAAAATAGCCAGTAAAAATAGGGTCGAAGGCCAACCTAAAGCTGGTTAGCCACTAGCCGATGACCCATGCGCTGCCATGTAATTGCATTTATCACGGTTTGCATACTGCAATACCGTTTTATGTTGTTCGGCGTGTGATAATGTTTAAACGTTGTTTCTATATAGTTTTCATTTCACTTGTCGTTATAGCCTTAACACCACTTTATAAATAAACA
>CAZPAE010000160.1:0-6334 GCA_964584455.1 uncultured Thioalkalispiraceae bacterium | reverse complement strand
GAACAACTCTTGCAACAAACCGAAGGTGCTTTATCGCGCATACTCAACCAACAACTTAATATGGTGAACCCAGAAGGTCATCGTCAAACGTGGATGATGGAATTGCCGGTGAAGCATCAAAACGAGGTTGATATGTTTGATATTCGTATTGAAGAGGATCAAGAACAAACTCAACAACAAGATGATGCACAACACCCTTGGAGCGTGATGTTAGCTTTTGATTTAGCCGGCTTAGGCCCAATGCGAGTGAATATTACTTATCAACAGGGCCAAATCAGTACCCAGTGGTGGGCAGAACGCGCGAACACCGTCGATTTGTTTCATGAACATATGGCACGTTTAGAACATCGCTTAGAACATGCCGGTATTACGGTTAAAAATGTGCAATGCCAAAAAGGGCTACCCGATAACACGGCCCCCAGCAAAAACACCACCACGCCTATATACAGCGATGTCAATTTGGATGAATTAGTATGAATACTTTTGATAAAGAGCGTGTTGTTACCTTGGCGGTTGCTTTGAGTTATGACCAAGTGGATGCTCCCCGTGTTAGTGCGAAAGGGCAAGATGAGGTCGCCGAACAAATATTACAAATTGCCAAACGGCATAATATCCCGTTGCAAGAAAACAAAGAGTTGGTGGGATTATTATCGAAGGTAGAGTTAGGTGATCACATTCCGGAAGCATTATATTTAACTGTGGCGGAGGTGATTGCTTTTGCTTATTACTTACGGGGTAAAGTACCGAATCAATCACGTCCTGGTACTGAAGGCTAATGATAGGATTAGGCTTGTAAGCGGTTCATCATTTGAATTAATTCTGCTTCATTGCGACTAATGCCACAACTGGCCACAATATCATCCACGCCCTTACCTCTTTTCACCATGTCAATGGCATGATCATAAGGTTGGTTTGCGGATTCATAAATATCCAGCTCTTGTTGTTTTTCGGCTAAGTGACGTTGGCGACGCTCAATCTCCAGTACCCGGGTACCCACCCCAATCGATGCTGCGGTTAAGGCTTTTAAATCATTGCGCATCATCACCAGTTGTTTGTTTAAATCACGAACCTGTTGTTTAGCACGATGCGCCACAAACAATGACACCAACAACACTAACCCACTCACTAATAAGAGCATGGGTATCGCGTCAATCATGGTAAGCAATGATTCCATGGGTTTATTCGCTATTTAAGCATAAGCCTCAAATTGGATGCGGTTTGTTGTGCCGTATGATGATGCCTGTGTTGCATAACGGTTATTGGCAGCTTATAGTGCTGCAACGTCTTGCCACTCTTGGTCCGATAACAGTTTATACACGTCGACCAAAATAAGCAGTTCTTCACGTTGGCTTGATACACCTTGAATGTATTTAGAACTTTCATCGGTACCCACATTCGGTGCTGTTTCAATTTCACTGGAACGCAAGTCAACAACCTCGGCCACACTATCCACTAAGATACCGACCACTTGATCATTGGCTTCAATAATCACAATACGGGTTGAATCATCCGGCTCTTTTTCTGGTAAACCGAACCGCTTACGTGAATCAATGACGGTCACGACATTACCGCGTAAGTTAATAATGCCCAAGACATAATGCGGTGCACCGGGTACCGGGGCAATCTCAGTCATGCGTAACACTTCCTGGACCTGCATTACCTTGATGCCGTACTTTTCATTATCAAGAAAGAAGGTGACCCACTGGGTAATGGGATCATCGGCACTTTTAGCAACTTGACTCATTTTCTCGCTCTCCTGTTAAGGGATATCTCTATACATAGACCAAATGCTGCTCACTGGCAGCTGTCAAAATCCAGTCGTTGCCAGACCTTCCTGACATAAGCTGCATTTCTCATGCCAAAAAATCGACTAGGATTCGCTAAACTCACTCATCTGAGCCCGGCTTGCTAATAGCTCAGCAAACGCATTGGCATCGATAAGTGCACACATATGCTCAATCACCGTACCCGCTAACCAACGCCGCTGAGTACGCTCCGTTCGCCAGCGCACATCCTCTGGGGTTAAGGTCACCACTTCGTTTACCTCATCACAGGCCAGCCCATATTGTGCGTCGTTAATTAGCACCACGCGTTGCACCCGGGCTAAAGGGTCATCCCCTACTAAGACCTTGCGTTTTTCCGGTGGTAACACTAACCGAGCTGTATCTACTAATGGTACGGTTTTATCTAAATGTTGAATCAGCCCAAGATAAAAATCGGCATGTCCGGGCATTTGTGTAATTTTTTCTTTATCGCACTCAATCACCCCATTGAGATCCACCAATGGCACCGCCAATGTCAGCCCTGCCACTTTAAATAACATGGCTTGAAAAGGCTGCTCAGTCACCGCTGGTTCTGTACTGACCCGCTCAACCTCAACCTGCGGTTCAGTGGCCACTTCCAGTGTGGTCTCTACCACTTGTTGTGTCGCCGCCACTTCTACCGGGGGTGGCGTGGCGACTGGTGGTAAGGTTTCATAAACCGAAAGATCAGCAGCAGGTTCTTCCACCACTGTGACGGATTGTTCTGGTTCACTGGGCTGGGCCTTGGGTGTTGCCTGCGCCTCTTGCTCTGCGTAGGCAGCCACATCTTTTAATAATGAATCAAAGAAGCTGCTTAAGGCTTCATCTTGCTCATCCAGTTGATTTTTTCCTTGCGACATAAGGTTAACTCATCACCTGCGGTTCGGCTTGCGTGACACTACCGGTTAACTCATCTAACAATTGACGATAGGCTTTTGCACCACGACTCGATGCTGCCACATATTCAATGGGTAAACCTCGGCGGCTGGCCTCGCGAAATTGGGTATCTACCGGGATCACCGAGTGCCATAAATTATCAGGATACTTATCTTTTAATTGACGTAAGCTTTCTATGGCGGCGCGGGTACGTCGATCAAACATAGTCGGCATAATCAAATAATCTAATGGTTGTTTACGGGCACGCAGTACCATGCTCAAGGTATGTAACATTCGCTCTAAGCCTTTAATGGCTAAAAATTCGGTTTGTACCGGAATTAATAACTGCGTAGCAGCGGCTAAGGCGTTTACCATTAAAATACCTAACAAGGGCGGACAATCAATTAAGCAATAGTCAAAGTCATCAAAGCAGGAGGCCAGCGCCCGCTGAATCACCAGCCCTTTGCCATCTTGTGTACCCAATTGACGGTCTAATGTTGCCACGGCGGTTGCCGAAGGAATCAGTGCGACACCGTCAACTTCTGTTTTTACCATCACTTCTTGCACACTTAATGATGGCGTTTGAAACAAATGGTAAACGCTAGGTGAATGGGTATCAGGATCAAGCTTAAAGTACGCACTCATGGAGCCATGCGGATCAAGATCGATCAGCAATACGCGCTTACCCTGCCGACTTAAAATACCGGCAAGCGAAACAGCGGAAGTGGTTTTACCCACCCCGCCTTTTTGATTAGCGACGGCCCATACACGCAAGACCTTTTCCTCCAGCAATCACGAACAATATTGTCGTGTCTATTCAAAATTATATGCCGCATCAGCGGTTTTCCCAGTGCGACTTATTGTGTTTTCTCAATTTCTGCTACACGTCGTGCATTTTTGTCTGCCAGAATCACGATACGTACCCGACGATTTTGCCGACGCCCTTTCACCGAATCATTTTTCACACTCGGTCTATACTGGCCATAACCAATAGCGGCTAAGCGTGTTGGTGAAACACCTTGTTGACTAAATAGATGTACCACACTGGCTGCACGTGAAGCTGATAACTCCCAGTTACTGGGGAAGATTTCGTTCCTAATCGGTAAATTATCCGTATGTCCTTCCACATCCACATGATTAGGCAAACTTTTAATAACCTTGGCCAGCTTCTTTAACGGACTATAGGCTTCGAGTTCTAACTCTGCACTGCCACTGGAAAACAAAATACTGGTATTCATTTCAATGACGACCCAAAATTTATTCTGGGTCACCTTAATTAGCTTTTGCTCAATGAGCGGCCGTAAACTACGCCGTACCTGACTGGCTATACGACGCATTTGTTGATTTTGCTCTTCGGTTTTCGGTGGTTCTACCCGAATTGGCTTCGGTACTCCCACCGTGTTATCGGTTTTACCCACTGACTTTTCAATCGGCTTACCGATTTGTATTGGCTCAGTAGATTTGGGGGGCGTTTTAAATGCCGCCACTAAAGTATCCGATAAGACCCGGTACTTACCTTCGTTAATAGATGAAATGGCATACATCACCACAAAGAAGGCAAATAATAAGGTAATAAAGTCTGCATACGACACTAACCAACGATCTACATTATCGCCTTCTTCGATACTACGCTTACGGCGTTGCGATCTCGGGCGTGACATTAGCGCACAAACCCAAATAACTTCGTTTCGATGTTACGTGGATTTTCTCCTTCTGCAATTGACACAAGCCCTTCAACAATCATTTCGCGAAACTGAGCTTGCATATGCACAATATTTTTTAATTTGTTAGCAATTGGGATAAATAATAAGTTGGCTGCCCCAACACCATAGATGGTGGCCACAAACGCCACCGCGATACCGCTACCCAACTTCGTGGGATCCGATAAATTCCCCATCACCTGAATCAAACCAATCACCGCACCAATAATCCCAATGGTAGGACTATAGCCGCCCATACTTTCAAAAATACGCGCGGCTTGCATATCGTGATGTTCTTTGGTGGTGATATCCACATCTAGGATAGAACGAATCCCGTCGGGCTCAGAACCATCTACCAGTAATTGCAATCCTTTACGCGTGAATGGATCTTGTTCTGACTCTTCAATATTTTCTAAACCTAACAAGCCTTCTTTGCGAGCGATATTACTCCATGAAACCAGTTTATTAATAACCATTTCACTGAGGATCTTAGGTGGGAAAAAGACCCAGCCTAACATTTTCATACTGCGTGCAAAGGTAGCAAAAGGCGACTGCAACATCACTGCACCAATGGTGCCGCCTAAGACAATTAAAATTGCCGGACCATTAAGCAATGAACTAATATGACCACCTTCTAAGTATTGCCCCAGCAATACGGCGATCACAGCGAAGATAATGCCAAATACGCTTAATAAGTCCATTGCCTATACTCTACCTACGATGGTTTTTCCTATCTCACCAATGTCTAAAACTTTTTCTGCTAACCCAGCATCAACCACTGCCGCTGGCATACCATAGACCACACAACTGGCCTCATCCTGTGCCCAAATAGGTGAACCACCTGCACGTAATTCACGGGAACCTTCTCGACCATCCGCCCCCATACCTGTGAGCATAACAACTAAGGTGTTATCGGGATAAAGCTTAGCAATCGATGAGAAGGTCACATCCACTGAAGGTTTATAGGTTTGATCTGCGCCGGACTCGCTAATCTTTAACACGGTATTGGCACCGTTTTTTTGCAACTCCATTTGTTTACCACCGGGAGCAAGATAGGCTGTGGCCGGTTGCAATACATCACCGTCACTGGCTTCTTTTACGGTAATAGCACATTGGCTATTTAAGCGTTCCGCAAACGCACCGGTAAATGAAGCGGGCATATGTTGCACCAACACAATGGGAACTGGGAAGCTAGCAGGTAACTCGGTTAATACTTCTTGTAATGCCACAGGACCACCGGTTGATGCACCAATGGCTAATAAACCAATCTTACCTCTGGCTTGGGGTGCAGTTTTAACCGGTCGCGCTGGCGGCGCTGTACTCGTTGTGGTGGTTGCCGTGCTACTGGCTGGCTTTGCCGCACCAGCGGTTGCCCGAGTGGCTAAAGGTTGATGAGCTAAGTGTTTAACTCGTTCGCAAAGTAGTTTTTTCGCTTCTTCGCGATCATTCGAAATATCTTCAAAACGTTTCGGTAAAAAGTCTAAGGCCCCTGCATCCAGCGCATCCAGTGTGGACTTTGCGCCATCGGTAGTCAGGGATGAGAACATAATGATCCGCGTTGGATGACTGGCCATAATACGGCGTGTCGCCGTAATACCATCCATCTCTGGCATCTCAATATCCATGGTGATCACATCGGGTTTCAATGCCCCGGTTTGCTCGATCGCCTCCTTGCCATTTGCCGCACTACCGATCACATCGATCATTGGATCAGCCTCTAGCATTTCTGTCACGCGTCGGCGGAAGAATCCAGAATCATCCACCACTAATACGCGTACGGCCATACTTTACTCTCCTTGCGAAATGCGTTTGGGCACTACTTCTCGGGCATACTGATATCGCTAGCGGCGCGAACCATAACGACGCATCAGGCCTGGTACATCAAGAATGATGGCGATGCCACCATCACCGGTGATCGTGGCACCGGCAAGTCCGATGGTCCCATGCAATAATGTG
>CAZPAE010000159.1:0-6336 GCA_964584455.1 uncultured Thioalkalispiraceae bacterium | reverse complement strand
CCAATAGAAAAACTATGATAATAGTTTTCCAAGCTCAGCAAACTTTTAATGTATCGTATACCGACAATTTGACCATCCCCTAACACGGTTAGATCACCAATGGTCGTCACATTGCTGTCGGTTTGAATTCCATACATTACTAAACGATCGGCGGGATACGTAATGGGTAGAATATAAGTTCCTGCAAAAACACTCACCTCATCGGTATCTTCTGGCGAAGTTAGATACTGTAAAGATAAATTATGCTGTTTTTGAAATAAATTATCATAGCGTATCTGTACACCAGCACGAGTTGTGGTTGTATCGGCCGTATGTTGATTATTTACTTCGATATTGCCATGAAAAGGGAAAACATCATTCACTCTTAATTCGACTTCTACGGTACCTGGTGCCCGACCAGGGCGAAGTACCGGTACGACTGATCGATTCTGACTAGCCTGATTAAGATCAGCCAATTGGGCTTGTACATCCGGCAGATATAAAACATTACCCCGTGTTAAAGCAGGAACACGTTTACGTATCGCCTTGAGTGAATGGTATTTTGAGCCGGTAATTTTAACTCGCTCAATTTTACCTTCGACCACTTCTAAATAAACAATCCCTTTTTTTACTGTTTGCTCTGGGATAGTTACCACAACCGCAGGATAGCCTTGTGCCTTATAGGTTTGTTCTAACGCCACGCGCGCTTTTTCGATATCATCAATAGACTTCTCTGGTCCTAAAAAAGCATAAACCGCACTTTCAATTGCCCCATTGGATAACAATGTATTACCCGTAACCCGGTATTCCCAAATATTAAATGCCGTGGTCTGGGCGGTTGGCTTAGCATCGAGTATTTCATCCGAGCTGGGCGTGCGTTCAGCAGGTGCGACTTGCTCAACATTATCTGTCGTTTGCTCGCTCGCATCGGTTGCACCATTTTGCTCTGCGTCGACTGCCTGCAATTCTGCAACACTCATCAGGGAGGTAAGAGAGAAGAGTGCTAACTTGGTTATGTTTCTCATTTCATTTTTAGACTTTTGTTAGCATAACGGTTTAAATCGAACATTTATCGTACTAATGCGCGACATCAAACCCGCAGGAAAAAAGAGCCGGTATTCTACTCAAAAAAATATGACAGTAGTGTTAATCCTGCGTACAAGTAAACGCCATATCTGCTAATAATGATGAGTTACAAGGTGAATATCCCTCACAATGAAAAAATATCAATGTATTACACATGTGATATGTAAATGTTATTGTTCTGTAATACTAATTCGTTATTTTTAAACCTGCTCAACGGGAGGGTCAAAGCCTTGTGAAAGGCGGTTAATAAATGAGCGATAATCATAAAAAAATTGTTTCGATGCGCTTATCAGAAAGCGATCACATGAAAATTAAACGTATCGCTAAACGACTTGGTGTGCGTGATTCTGATATTTTCCGTTTCGCTATCAAAACAACGCTAGCAAAACTATCACCACTAGATCGTTATGATCGCACAGGTAAAGAGGTGATCTCTGCATTCATCCAAAGTGGCAAAGAGTTGGCTAATTTTTTCTCATTCGATGCGGATACACTCGAAGCCATTATCAATAACGGCTCAACACCAGAAGAAAACCATATCGAATTACGCGATATCGAATTAATTGCCATGTCTGCGCTACCCGATCATTATCTGCAAAGCAAAATCAATGAATTGGTCGATGCTGAAATTGCCAATACCGGTATTGACAACGCTTTGCGCGAATACCTATACAAAAAATACTTGTGCCAAAACGAAACAGCTGAAGTTTAGCATAACAATTTTATTCGGCTTCCCTACATGGCCAGGTCTTATTGTGGCAACAGCATGACCACTTAGATAAAAATGTCTTAGCAAGGTTGGATAAGTTTAACGATCCTGCTCACAATTTCGCACCGATTTAACAATTATTACAAAAATATGACTAAAGCAGCCCTGTTTGCTGCCGTCGAATATAGCAAGACGCAACTATATTCGACGATAAATGCAAATACCTTATTACAAATACGCTTTTCAAACCCCACTTCGCCAACTGTTAGCCAGTGTCAGTCTTTTCATCATAGCAAGCCTACCTGTATCAGCTGAATCTGACACAATCGCTACAGGTGCTATTGACTCACACAGCAAGATTGAACATGTACTAACTAAGTTTACCAACCTATCCGACATCAAAAAGGTACAACGTATTAATCGCTTCGTGAATAAACTCGATAATGTGACGGATCAAAAACTCTGGGGCAAACGTGATTACTGGGCAACACCAAAAGAGCTATTTAAAAAAGGTGCAGGTGATTGTGAAGACCTAGCGATTGCTAAGTATTATCTTCTCATTAAGTTTGGGGTAGATGAAAGTAAATTGCGCCTTGCTTATGTCAAAGCATTCAATAGCGACAATGGCGCTATCGAAGACCATTTAGTTCTACTTTATCAAGCACGCTCAGATAGTGCCCCCTTAGTATTAGATAATTTAACGGATGCTATTCAAAGCACCGAACAACGCAATGATTTAATACTACAGATTGCCTTTAACCGCGAACAAAGTTGGCCATTAAACGATTCTTTTTCCGAACAAACACTACAACACTCTAGTGTATTGCATGCTTGGCAAGCTTTTATACCGCGGCTTAAAATCGATTAAATTAACGAACCAAACCGGCTTGCTTTTGAAGCTGTGCTTTTTGCTGTAGCATAGCCAGTAGCCTTTCAGCAGGCGCATACCCCGGCAATACATCACCATCTTCAAAAAAGATAAAAGGTGTACCATTGACACCCATATTTCTCGCAACTTGGCTATGTTTTGCCAAAGGGTTGTCACAAACCTTCTGCTCTACAGGCTTGCCCTGCTTTGCCAGGGTCAATGCAGAGGCTTTATCTTCCGCACACAAAACAGACTCTGACTTACGATAGTTAACCGAACCTCGCTGACCCGGTGGCGTAAGAACATATTTTATGGCAATACCTGCCTGAGTATATTGTTCTATTTGGGAATGCAATTGACGACAATAAGCACAATCCACATCAGTGAAAATAGTTACAGCATATTTCGGCTTTTCCGGCTTAAAGACAATTAACTCATCATCAGCTAAATCATATAACAAAGATGCGCGATATTGCTTCTTGCTTTGTTCGGTTAGGTTTTTCTTTTGCTCCATGCTTAGCAATGAGCCTGTCATAATATATTCACCGTCAGTACTGACATACAGTATGGAGGGTGGCATTAATACTTCCACAAATGCATCAATGGGCGAGCGCTTAATACTTTCAATTTTATTGTCAGGGAAAGCCGTGTTAACTGCATCAACCACCTTGGAAAATTCTGGCTTTTTTACCGACTCATCGGCTAGTGCAGCCTGATTCAAAAACAGCGTAAAACATAACAACAATACTTTTTTCACTTACTCGCCTCAATGAGATGTCAATAAATACCAAACGAAAATATCTTATAACAATTCAATATGACCTTTTTATGGATATAAAAAAAATAAAACATAACATCATGTATTATTTTTGTATTACATATAGGTTGCAATAAAAATGTCATTTAACATACAAAGTGAAAACTATTATTATAGTGCGTAAATAATTTTAGGGTAAATAAAATGCGTTTACACACTTTGCTTATTATTGGGTTATTGAGCTCATTAGCTCCACAGGCGGCATTTGCCAAATTGACTTCACTCAATTTCAATGCCTTGATTAACAACGGTACATTATCAGTCGGCACAATTATTACTGACCAATATGCTAACCGGGGGGTTACTTTTTCATTGGCAGATACCAGTCATCAGCCTGGCCCTATTGCCGATGGGTTTGGTAATAAAAAAACCCGCGGGTTATATAACACAGGAAATAAAGGTATTCCTATTATTGCTACCTTTTCTATTGATGTAAGACAGGTTGTGTTTGGTGGTATATTCGATACGCCTATTACCGTTACCACTTTTGATGCATCAGGCCAACAAATCACTTCCGCCACCAGTCAAGGTAAAGCACCTATCGCCATTGAAACACAAACCTCTATTAGGAAATTAGCTTTTCTTAATGACTCGGGCAGCGGTTATTTAGGTCGATATGATATTACAGCACTAAGCCTACTGCGCTTTGGTAATGAAAACCCGATCACACCAGTGCCTTTACCACCTGCACTATTAATGTTTTTATCTGGGTTTCTTGTATTTCTTATACCGATTATCCGCTCTGTTTCTTTCCGCTGAGATATTGTTTACGCTTATTAAATAGCTCAGCGCGTAATTTTTTGCGCACTTCCTCTTGCATTGATAACCACTCGGAATCTCCAATGAATTCGGGTGGTATCTCTTTGATATCAATAATGACTGATTTATCTGAACTAAAGGGCACAGTAATAATCTTCAATGGCGGCTCGGAATCAAAGCCATACTTGCGATAATAAGCATCAAATTGGGCTTGCCCCCCCGAACATAGCCACATGTCTTTACCACGTTGCCGGGTTTTTTTCTCCCACTTGGCTGCTAACGAGAGTAACTGGTTTTGTTCACCCAACGGGAGTTTCGCATAAGCTTGCTCTATATGTCTTAAACCTTTTTCCCATTGCACTATTTTTTCTAATGGTGCATCTAGATCAACACAGCGAGCTGCATCCATCCGTGCTGTTAACATAGCAACCACATAAGCAAAAATAGCGGTCTCTTTGATCCCTGAACCATTCAGTCTAGCGGCATAAACATAGGCTAGACGCGCACCACCTTCCCCAGCTTTAAATTGTTGGCGTAACCAGAATAAACTATCTTTTGTTTCAGACTGACTTTGAGGAAAAAGTAATCGCTGGTAAAGTTGATTATGCTTTTCTTCCTGATACAGTATATTTAACTCAGCAAGATACTCTTTATCACTGGCATAGACGCCTGATTGGCAGGCAAATATGCTCCATATAACAAGCCACAACCGGTAGTGTTTTGTTATTTTCATAATTTTATGACACCTAGTGCTATTCAGATTAAATAAAACCACGCTAGAATACTTGATTCTCTATACGGGTCAATCTTCCGATGACATTTATACCTACAAACAATGACAGTTTGTGGTCTAAATGTAATACAAACGTACTCATGTGTTTTGTCAAAAGCGACAGGTAAGCCTTTCATATTTCAATAATAATCATGTAACAAAATAATATTATAGTTATATACATTAGCGTGATAACGACAAACTATCACGTCACCTTAAGTTAGGAACACGAGCCATTTAGGAAGAAGCCCCATGAATATGTTTTTCAATATGAAGGCACGGCTACAAGGCTTAGCAGTTGCCGGTACACTCCTCGCAAGTTACTCTTTTTATGCTTTACCCGCCCAAGCTGGCGTCATCGCACAATGTGGTGAACCTGTTTGTGCTGCTAATTTTTCTATTTTCTTTGAAGGTATGCCCAATGAAGCTGGTGGTGGTGAGTTTTTATATGATGCCACCTCAGGTGAAATCACCTTAAATACCGATGCCGAAAGTATTCGCGGTAACGGTATGCTAACCCCCTCAGGTACATTAATGTGGACTATGGGCGATGGTTCACAAGTGCGTGTCAGCTCTGTTTATGGTAATGCTGACCCAATTCTTGGTTTTAGTTTAGGTGCTACCACCACAGGTACAGGTCGTTCTTTTGCTTTTGCATTTGATTTACCTATTGCATTAGATGGCCCTATTGAAGCACGCTCTAGCGTATCTTACTCACTAACCTCTACCACCAGTGCTGGCGCACAAATTACGCCACTGAATTCGCACGTAGTAACCGCGAACGAAGTAGATACTACAGTCGGTGGTATCGGTGTATTGAATAAAGGCGTTGATGTGGGTGATGCGTTCTTTTTTACCGGTGGTCCACAAACCCAAAACTCTTCTGTCTTCACTGCGTCAAATTCTTTCACCGGCGACATCGCTTATGATTTGATGTCAGTACAAGTTGCTTTTGCACTTAGTGCAGATAGTGCTGTTGGTCTTTCAGGCTTCGTAGAACAAACACCTGTACCCATTCCAGCTGCATTACCATTGTTCTTCTTTGGTCTAACGGGTCTGGGCGTTCTTGCTCGGATGAAAAAACGCGCTCTTCGCGTTTGATCTTATAGCGGCATACCGTAAACGGAGGCTCCCCACTCCGTTTCCGGGGTTAGGTGCCAACATCATCTCTTATTGAATCATTTTTTTGTACTGACTGAGTGTCTCTTGGCGGCTCAATGCTAAATCAACAATCGGTGTTGGATAGCTCAGTGTATCTAGCTCTGGCACCCAATGATTAACATAGTTTAATTGTGAATCGAATCGTTTGGTTTGTGTGGTTGGGTTAAATACCCGGTAGTAATGCG
>CAZPAE010000158.1:4150-6354 GCA_964584455.1 uncultured Thioalkalispiraceae bacterium | reverse complement strand
AGCCTCAATGTATGGAAGTCTGCCCAGTAGATTGCATTCTTACCGATCCAGATAACAAAGAATCCAATGACCAACTAAAGCTGAAGTACGAGAAACTAACGGGCCGCAAAGCTTCTTAGGCTTCACGGTGATTCCAAAATTTCGTCATTTCTATAAACAAGAACGAAGCCGACCAAGTAATCAATACTAAGCCGGTGAGTGACTCAAGCCCGGTCAGAAAGCGAATCGGTCCTAGCGGTGCAATATCGCCAAACCCTAAGGTGGTAAATGTGCTAAATGAAAAATAAGCACAATCCAACAAGCTACCGTCAAAATTACCCTCAAACTCACCTAAGTCCCATTGCAGCATGAGGTAATAAGCCAGTGCAAAGATCCAGATTTCAATAATATGTGCCAACAGTGCCCCAAAAATACCAACTACAATCCGTAAGCGAAAGGCAATGGTCAGTTTGGGTAGAATATTGGAAACGGTGCGTAAAATTTCATAGTGCAGCATTACCACAATAGCGACTAAAACAGTATTGATGATCATGGTGGTAAACATGGATGTGATAAACGCATTTGGGTCAGTGAAATAAGAAACCTATTATTTCAGACCTGCTGGGTTTATACCACTATTGCGAACTAGACTAACCAAGCAGCAGACGTGATGATCAGTCTGTTTTATACTTTGGTCTCTATTGTTTTTGATCAGCCGGAATCGTATACCATGAAAAAATGGATCCTATTGCTTACCGTCGGTAGTTTGGTATGGGGTTGTCACAAACCAGTGGCACCAGTACAACAGCAAGCGGTTGCGACAGCACATCCTATCGCGACCCAAGCAGGGATGGATATTCTTAACCAGGGTGGTAATGCCTTTGATGCAGCCGTGGCCGTTAGTGCAACCTTAGCCGTTGTTGAACCGTATAGCTCAGGAATTGGTGGCGGTGGTTTTTGGTTGTTGTATCGACATACTGATAAGCATACGGTCATGTTGGATGGTCGGGAAGTCGCACCCAATCAGGCACATCGAGATATGTATTTAAATGCCAATGGTGAGGTGGACTCGGCGCGTTCGATTAATGGTCCATTGGCAGCAGGGATTCCTGGAGAACCAGCAGCCTTAGATTATCTTGCTCGTAAATATGGTCGTTTACCATTAGCTACATCATTAGCGCCTGCTATTCGTGCGGCGCAGCAAGGTTTTAAAGTCACACCTCATTATCAGCGTATGGCAGGTTTTCGCTTATCAGCATTACAGGCTTCACCTGCGGCGGCGGCTGTTTTCTTGGATAACAATGCGGTTCCTGCATTAGGCTATGTCATTAAACAACCGGATCTGGCTAAAACATTACAAGCCTTAGCCAAGCAGGGACGTGATGGTTTTTATCAGGGGGTCGTTGCTAAACAGTTAGTACAAGGCAGTCGTGCTGCTGGTGGTATTTGGACCATGCAAGATTTACAGCAGTATGAAGTAAAATTGCGTCAACCTATCGTTATGCAATATCAGGGGTATACGATTACCTCTGCGGCACCGCCTTCATCCGGCGGTGTTGCCATGGCCAGTATTTTTAATATGCTGGGTACATTGCAATGGTATCGCTTACCCGATTTACAACAAAAGCATGTATTAGTTGAGGCTATGCGCCGTGCTTATCGAGATCGTGCTATGTATCTAGGTGATACTGATTTTGTTGATGTACCTATTACGCGTTTAACCAGCACCAACTATGCTAATAAGCTAGCTGCAGATATTCAGTTAGATGCGGCTACACCAAGTCATACATTGCCTGGTGTGGATACCCAAGCCAAAGGGCAACACACGACACACTTTTCTATTTTAGATAAAGCAGGTAATCGGGTAAGTGCAACGTTAAGTGTTAATTATCCATTCGGTTCGGGGTTTGTTGCACCAGGTACAGGAGTGTTGTTGAATGATGAAATGGATGATTTCTCAGCTAAACCTGGTTCGCCTAATGCCTATGGTTTAGTTGGTGCGCAAGCTAATGCCATTGCACCGCGTAAGCGGATGTTATCGAGTATGAGCCCCACCTTTGTTGAAAATGATCAGCAGTTAGCGATTATTGGTACGCCAGGTGGTAGTCGCATCATTACCATGGTTTTGCATGGTGTCTTAGGTGTGATCGACAATCAAACCGCCCAACAAGTTGTGGCACAACCGCGTTATCATCATCAATATTTGCCTGATGTGATTCAGTTTG
>CAZPAE010000158.1:0-4140 GCA_964584455.1 uncultured Thioalkalispiraceae bacterium | reverse complement strand
AAAAAGGCGCTTTTACCGAGACCGAGCAGGCTAAATTACAATCCTTAGGCCACCAATTAAGTGAACTAGATAACCCTTATGGCAATATGCAGCTGATTATTTTGAATAAAAAGACGCAGCAAGTAAGTGCAGCCAGCGATCCGCGTGGTGAAGGTTCGGCGCAAGTGCAGTAACCTTAAGATTTATTTCTGACACGCAGTGCAATAATAAGTAGAACGCTGTGCGATGACAGCATGGGTGATTGGTTTTTTGCAGTTAGGGCAGGGCTGATCTTTTTTATCGTATATTTTTAATGATTGGCGAAAATACCCTGGTTTGCCATCTGATTTGGTAAAATCTCGCAAGGTGGTTCCGCCAGCTTTAATTGCTGCACTAAGTACTTTCTTAATCGCTTGGGTTAGCTTTTGGCATTGTTCTGCTGTGAGTTTTCCTGCCGCCCGGCGCGGGTGGACCCGTGCCATAAATAATGCTTCATTAGCATAAATATTACCAACCCCAACCACGACCTTACTGTCCATAATAAATGCTTTGACATTAATTTTTCGTTTACGCGATGTTTGGAACAAATAGTCGCTATGGAATGCATCAGATAAAGGCTCAGGCCCAAGGTCACGTAACAGCTTATGGGTCAAGGGATCGGTTTTAGAAAATAAGACGGCACCAAAGCGACGCGGGTCCCGTAATCGTAAACACTGTTGGTTGCTCAATACAATATCTACGTGATCGTGTTTTTCTGCATGAACCGAAGTAGAGATAACACGTAAGCTGCCTGACATACCTAAATGAATAATCAGGGTTCCTACTTTAGTTTGTAGTAATAGGTATTTACCGCGTCGGGTAATGTGATGAATCGTTTGGTGCTTTAATACGGTTTTAATATTTGTTGGCACCGGCCAGCGCAGTTGTCGTTGGCGTATCACAATCGAATCGATCATTTGATTGATTAAATGCGGTTCGATACCGCGGCGTGTGGTTTCAACCTCGGGTAACTCAGGCATGATGAACCAAGTTAGAAATAGCGAGATTATTTTTCAGGTGCATGGGTTTCAATGGTTTCTGCATCAATTTTAGGCGGAAGTCGCAACAATTGCTTTGCTTTGTCTGCTGCAAATTGATATTTGAGCTTCAAGTCGGGGCGGGCTAAATAAAAATCATTTTCTTGTTTTAGCACATCAAATGTTAATGGTGCTTCTTTTGCTTCGAAGTAAACATTTACCTGAGGTAAGTTAGCCTGTGGTTCATACCCTTCAATACGAATAGCGTGGGATAATGTCCAGTTCTCAATCAACTCATTTGCCCGTTCAGTAGAAAAGTCAGATTGTGTTGGCTTAATCTGCCAATTCCCTTCGGTCTTTTTCTCTAATGTGAAGTTTGGCAATGCTAGCTTGTGAATCGTTTGTTTAGGTAATAAGGCATGGTCGATATAACTGGTTACCGGTGACATAAGTTGATAATAAAAATTATCACTGATCACATATAAGGTATCGTCATGGGATACATAACGACGATTGTTAATAGGTTCGGTATTACCAAAGTGGAATGGTTTATTAGTGTTATAGGTAATGCTTGCTTTTGGTTTATCTAGACCATAGTGCTTAGGGTCCAGCTCTTGTAAGACATATTGGGCATAACTTTCCTGGTTTAATAAGCGGGTTAGACCATCGAGTTTTAATTGATTTGCTAATAAGGGGTAAGGTGCTTGCATGTGCCAGTCTTGTCCTTGTTTTTCAAAGACCATGGGTTGTTGACCTGCACGCTCAACACGAATGCGATGGATGGTTTTGGGATCTTGACTGGAAAGTTGCTGCGGCTTGCTATCTTGTTTCCCTGGCTCATAAATCGCAATTAAAGCTAAAACAATGACCACGGCAAATAGGCTTAAATTTAATATATTGCGTGGTGACATATTTACCGCTTACGTCGTTTTAACCAGATAAAAACACCACCACCAATGAGCATGATGGGGATGAGTAACATATAGATTGCACCGAGTATGGCCATACTTGTTTCACTTAGTGTGATCTGTGCATCTGCTGCTTTGGCTGGGGGAATGTTAATAAGGCTATCATCATGGGTAAGCCAATTAATAATATTTTCGCCCATGGCTTGGTTAGCTTGATTACCTAAGTAAGCATTAGCAATAAAATCACCGTCACCCATGACAACAATGCGTTGGGTGCGAGTTTTTGGTTCTTGCGAGTCTGAGGTAGTATCAGGAATATCTCGTTGTAATGCTAAGCCGAATTGTACGGGGCCTTGTATATCAATACCTTGATCAAATGCGATGGTGCCTTCAAGTTTACCGTTTTCAACCCAGCTACGTTCAATACTTTGTAAAAAAGGACTAACTTGCCAAGTATCATTTTCTTGATACTGTATACCTACTGCGCGAGGGTAGAGCGTTAACACATCAAAGTTATTGGTAATGGGGTGTGGTTGATATTGCCCCATGACAATGGTGGGATCATTCACACCCAGTAATTGAATTTGAGTATCAACAATGGTGCCGGATGAAAAAGAGATCTGTAGTTGTTCTGCCAGTGGGGCAAGTTTGGCTTTACTTTGGGGGTCAGTTAGCCAAAGCAAATTGCCGCCTTGCTTAACATAATCTTGAATGAGCTTTAGTTCACCCGCTAAATATTCTGCTAGTGGGCTGGCAATCACTAATACAGAGGTATTCTGCGGTATTGCTAGTGTTTTAGGTAATTCAACGGTAACAGCTTGAAAACCAATTTTCTGTAAATTGCCGCTAAATAAGCTCAAATCGTAGTTAGCTTGGCCAGTGGGATCGCGTTCACCATGACCGGTAACAAAAACAATATGTCGTTCTGCATTGCGTAATAACCGCTGTATGGTATTGGTAATGGATTCTTCGGAAAAGTTTTGTAAGTGCTCCGTACGTTCTTGGTAATGGATAACCATTTCACCATCAACACGAATACCCATGTCCCGTGTCTTATCTGGGTTTTTCATTGGGTCGATAAATATTAACTCGATTTGATCCGTATATTGTTGGTAACGTTCAATCAGGTTTTTAATGCCATCACGTAACTCACCTTCACTGGCATAAGAGTGAATCCGGATAGGAGCATCAAGCTTGTCTAAAACTTTGATGCTAGCCTCAGTTAGGCTATGTAGTCCCGTGGCGGTCCAGTCATACTTTTGGTCATAGCGGGTTGATAGCCAACCGATTAATAACAGGCTAGCTAAAAACAAAAGATTAAAAATCCAGCCTTGCAAGCGTAGCGTACGTTTAGATTGTTTATTTATTTCCATGGTTAATTAGTGCCTTAACCGATCACTATCGAGTTTTCGAATGGTAAATACAACAAATATCGCAATGACAATGAGGTAGTAGACAAAGTCACTGAGTGAGAAAATGCCTAAATGAAAATGTTGTAAATGGGTGATTAGTGAAAGATCGCTTAATATGCTGCCAGTGCCGTCACTACCGACTGTTCCCACTGCATTTAAGATCCATAAGAACAACATTGCGAAAAAGGATGAGACTGCCGCGATCATGGGTTGATTCGTTAAGCTTGACATGAACATGCCAATAGCGGCAATAGCACTGGTAAATAAAAGTGTGCCTATTAATGCGCTAAACAGTAACCCCCAATCTAATGTTCCACCGAAGAGTAGCGATAATGGCATGAGGGTATACATGAATGTCATGATCAGGACAAAACTGACTAGCCCCAGATACTTACCTAATACGATCTCAGTCATTGATAGCGGGGCTGAGTAAAGTAATGCAATGGATTGATTGCGTTTTTCATCACTGATAATTCGCATGGTAATCAGTGGCATGATAAACATCATGATGGTTGCGGCAATGGAATAGAGACTAATCACAACATGGTAGGTGACACCTACCTCGGTTGATTGCAGATTCAGTTGTGCTTGTTGTGTAAAGTAAAGATACAGGTAAACTGAAAAGAAAATTGCTAATAATAGTTGCACAACACTGAGTATAACCCACGCTAACGGTGATAAGAATAAACTGCGTAACTCTCGGGCTGCAATAGTGAAAATCATACGCTAGGCTCCGCGATGGTCTCAGTTGCCGCTTGTTCGGATGTGGTGATATCCAAAAAGAACTGTTCCAGATTTTGTTGTTCCGGCGTTAACTCAACTAAG
>CAZPAE010000157.1:0-6354 GCA_964584455.1 uncultured Thioalkalispiraceae bacterium | reverse complement strand
AGTTCGCGTTATTGGCATTACAGCGCAGAGGTAGCTTGGCCGAGATTCAAGCCAACATCACACCCGATCCGTTACGCGATCAAAAAACCACCCATTATTACAATGCCCAAGGGCAACTGACTGGCGAGGTGAATGCCCAGGGCCGCTTCACTGAATACCGCTATGATTTAGCCGGTAACCAAGAAGAAGTGTTTGCCTACTATAACATTGTTGCTAATCATCATGATCTGACCGGAAACGAAACATTAGATGATATTCGTCCTTCACAATTTTATTCGCGCGATCAATGGACGGTCACCAATTACGACGCACTGAATCGGGTAACGCGCGTTGCGGATTGGGTGGCATACAATAATGGCGCTAGCAATAGCATTGCCACCGAGTATGCTTATGATGGTCAAGGCAATGTGATTAGTACTACCCGTGGTGTGAATACTGACGATGTGCGCACTACCCGTCGAGAATACGATGTGCAAGGACGCATGACGCGTGAGTTAAGCGGTGAAGGCAGTGAAGCTTTAGCGGCCTTAGGTGCCAGTGCAAGCCAAACTGAGATTGAGGCGGTGTGGGCACAATACAGTGTGCATTATACCTATGATGCCATCGGTAATCGTACCTCAGTGACCGACCAAGCCGGCAATGTGCATTACTTCTATTACGATGGCAATCAGCAATTACGTTATACCGTAGTTGTTAATGAGCAAGATAACCAAGGCAATGCACTGGCCGGCGAAGTGGCTGAGACAGTTTATAATCATTTTGGTGAAGTGGTACAGACGATTCGTTATCAACAACGCTTAGATCTAAGTGCCGTAGCAGCGAGTAGTTTGCGCAATGGTGAAGCGGCGACCGTCGATGCCCTTATTAGTACCGCCATGCGCACTGATGTGGATAACAGCGAAACACAGACGGCCTACAACTTACGTGGGGCGATATCCTCCAGCATCAATGCCGAAGGACATGTGAACAATTATCTCTATAATGCGTTTAATGAGTTATTTTTGAATACACGTGTCACGGTGGGGGCATTTGAGAATCGCGGGTATATCTATGACCGAGTCGGGAATCAAATTGAAGTACGGCGTAATCAGCTGGTACAGCAGCAGCGCTACGATGCCTTTGGGCGGGTAGTGGAAACCACCGATGCCAACGGCAATGTGACCAGCTACGATTATGCCCGTGATAGTGCCGGACGACGTGTTGAGGTAGTGACCGATAGTCTTGGTGAGCGGCGTACTGTGTACGATGTGTTTGACCGGGCGATGTTGCAATACGATGGGGAAGGGAATACCACGTATTATGGCTATTCGATGGTAGGTACCAATGGCTATATTAAATTTAGTGTGCAACATGGTCGTTATCATCGTGAGTATAGTAATGCACACGGTGAAGTCACCTCGTTACAAGATCCTAACGGGAATGATGAAACCCGCGAATATGATAAAAATGGCAACCTTATTGCGTTAGTGGATCGCGAAGGTCAACGTACCGAATACCAATACGATGAAGCCAATCGTTTAGTGCGCGAGATTGCTGCTAATGGGACGTTCACCGATTATCAGTATGATCATGCCAATCGTTTAACCCATACCATTGTGGATGCGGCGGCGGGCGGTTTACAGCTGATCACCGAATACCGGTACGATGCCAAAGGCCAACGCATAGAAACGATTGCGCCGGATGGCACGGTCACCTTAACTGAATTTAATCGCAATGGCGATGTCACTGCCGTTACCGTGGATGCAGGCAGTGGTGGGCTCAACTTACGTACCGTATATGACGTGTTTGTCGATGGGACCGTGTTGCAGGTGACTGAAGCGGCGGGTACTGATGCGGCGCAAGTGACACAATATCAATACGATGCCTTGAATCGACGCACCCATGAAATTGTTGACCCAAATGGTCTCGCCATTACCACCCGTTATTACTATGACAATAACGACAATGTGATCGCCAAGACGGTCGGCGAAGGCAGTGCGCAACCCTTAACGACGCGGTATGTGTATGACAGCCGAGATCGACAAACCTGGCAAATCAATGCCGCCGGGGAACTGACGCAAACGGTATATGATGCCAATAACCAAGTGATTCGCACCATTGCCTATAGCGATGCCATTGATGTCAGTGCCCTCGATCCGTTAACCACGCCTATCACCGAAACCGCGATTCTTAACTTACTCGATCCCAATAGTAATCGGGATACCAGTGAGGACCGGGTTGAGCGGATTATTTATGACAATCGCAATCAAATTGCATACCGGATTGATGCACGCGGTGCACTGACCTATTACCGACGCGATGATAATGGCAATGCGTTCGAGACCCGGCAGATTGCCACCTTAATGACCACCGAACAGTTGGCGCAAGTGGATGCGAATCCTACCGAAGGTTTCGTTTATAACATGATGATATTCGACCGGGAAGAAAGCCATCCTGACGCAGCCAGTGATCGCCATACCTTTGCAGTGTATGACAATAATAACCGCGTTACCCATCGTGTGGATGAACATAACCAAGTCACCGAATATCTTTATGATGCCATGGGGCAAGTGGTGCAAACCATTGTGCACTCTGAACCTGTTGATAGTGATCTAGCCTTGTATAGCGTGGGTGTCATAGTAGACCAAGTACGTGACCATACTCAAAATGTGACTGAAGATACGCGTATTACTCGCTATGTGTATGATGCGGCGGGCCGACAAACCTTTGAAATCGATGCCTTAGGCTATGTCACCGAATACCAATACGATGCCAATGGCCGTATCACCGATACGATTCGCTATGCCGATGCCATTGCCATGCAAAATACGATTACCGCCAATAGCGATACGTCCTTTCTGTTTGTCTCGAGCTCACTTACTATTGAGAGCCAAGCCGGTGGGGCATCATTGGTATTGAATAATACTGATGCCTTGAATGATACGACACCGACAACCGTGACGGCGAATATTTATGACGCAACAGGTAACCAGACTCCAGTATCGTTACTCACGTTCGATTATGGGCCAGGGTTAGGAAATAATGTTTTCCAGTTTAATCCGGCGAGCAATTGGGATGGTGAGGTGAATCTCACGTCAAGTACTGGCGATACCCTGAGTGAAGGGGTGTACACCGTTGTCGTGAATATATCGGATGTTATCTCAGAAGATATCGATGCTGCTCGTGCTTATGCCCTAGAACATGGCGTTGGCTTTGTGGGGGATGACGATCCCGTTTGGGAACGCAGCATTCATTTACAAATGACCGATGCCTCAGGCACGATTACGCGGGTGACTCACCAACCCACAGCTGATGAAATTCGTGAACAATTGGATCTGGCCAATGCACGCAACCAACATACCCAAACTGTGTACGATGCTGCGGGCCGTGCACGGTATCGCATTGATGGGTTAGGGCATGTCACCCAAACCGATTATGACGAACAAGGCCGTGTCATCTTAACCACCCGTCATCATGATGTGATTAGCCTAGAGACGGATCTGGCTACCGAAAGTGATGTGGTCACTGCATTAGCAAACCGTACTACACCGAATACCACCGACGATCAGGCAACCTATTATGTCTATGATGATGCCGATCGGGTCATCACTAAAACTAGTGCCTATCAATCTACTGACGAGTACAGTGAACACTATGATTACAATGCCCATGGGCAGACCATTCGTTATCAGAATGGTAATGGGCATTATACCTATTATGCTTACGATCATGTGGGGCAAGTGACGCGTACCATTGATGCCTTAGGCTATACCGTTGACACGGCCTACAATACCTTTGGGCAGGTGGAATCCATCACACAATGGATGAACGCAGTAGTGATACCTGGCGTGAATGACGATGGTACCCGCTGGGCGTATACTGTAGCTGACCCGGTGGCCAATACCGATCCGGATACCGGTGATCGGACTATTCAATATACCTATAACCGCAATGGTGTACTAGCCACACAGGCCGATGTCTATAACACCCTTACCCGTTATACATACAATGCCTTTAATGAAGCCACCCAAATTACCCATGCAGAAGGTACAATAGAACAAAGTATTACCTTACAAAGCTTTGATGCCCGTGGCCAACTGATTCGCCAAACCCAAGCCGAGGGCGAACCAGAATCAGCAACAACCGAATATGTGTATGATGCGTTTGGTAATCAAGTGGCCATGGTTGACCCACGGGGTATTGAGTTGGTTGAAAGTGATGACCCCGCGATGGTGGCAGAGCGATTACGCTTAGGTGTGGTGGTGGATACCGGTAGTGGTTTGCGTGGTAAGTTAGTCAGTGAATTGACTGAAAATGAAATTGCTAATCTTAAAGCGCTTTATACCCAGTCGTATGTTTACGATACCTTGAACCGACGTATCGCCACCTATACCAGCAATGGCGTTGATGCGGATATCGTTGTAACCCCCGGCTTCTTATCCGGCGATAGAGCAGCAGAATATTTCTATGATGAGAATAACTATCTGCGTTATTCTATTGATACGACCAATGGCGAAACCACTTATCCCAATGATGATCCTGCCAATCAACTGGTGTCACACGTCACTCCCAATTCGGGGCTAGAGGCCGTTGAACCGTCTGTTATCTATCAAAGTGATCAGGCCGGTTTCGAAACCTATGATGCCAACGGTAACTTATTACGCTCAGTGGATACGGATGGCAACATCACCACCTATTACTACGATAATGCCAATCATCGTATAGCGGAAATCACTGCTGATGGCACCGTGATTGTGACTAATAACAATACTGAGCGAAGAGTCGCAGCATTAATTCCTAGTGTTAACTCGGGCTATAGCGTAGTGATGACCGATGGCTCAGTCAGAACCTGGGGCGCTGACGATGATATAACCACAGCAGCAGCTGGTTTAAGCGAGGGTATGCAAGGAGCTCGCTTCTATGAAACAAAAACCAATTTCTCGAACTTCAAATCTTATGCTGCATTAAAACAAGATGGCACCGTGGTCTCATGGGGCGGGGGGACGGCAGCAGATAGTTCAGCTGTAAAAGATCAATTAGTTGGTGTTGTTGATCTTTTCTCTTTGGATGACACGTTTGTTGCACTGAAGTCAAATGGTGATGTTGTGGTATGGGGTGGAGAGGCTGAATATGGTGATCCTATTGTTATTCCGCCTAACGCAACATTAGATAATGTTGAAAAAATATATGCAAGTAATGGCTTTTTTGTTGCACATAAAACCGATAATTCTGCCGTCATTGTTATCTACCAAGGTGAATTCCCTCAGGTAACCGATCCGCTAACAAATATTCAAGCTATCGCTGTTGGTCGATCCAGTATGACCTTAGTTAATAACTTAGGTGAAGTGGGAACCCTAACTAACCATGATCCTGAGTTTTTCTGGGATAGCACCTATCAGACACAATTGCAGCATATCGATAAGTTGTATAGTAATGGTTATGCGTTTATGGCTGTTACCAACACTGGTGATGTAGTGACCTGGGGCGAAGGCATGTTTGGTGGGGATAGTAGTGGATTAGCCAGCCAAGGGTTATTAAGTAATGTTGAGTCAGTTTTTGCATTTGGAGCATATGCCAACTTTGAAGGTGGTACAGGATTTGTTGCACGTAAAACCGATAATAGTCTCATTGCATGGGGACAAACAGGTGGTTTACCCACTGAACTGAATAACACAGGTGCTATTTACACAAACCGAGTTGGGGCAGCAGTTCTCAATCTAGATGGTTCATTAGATACCTGGGCGATGGATCCTTTTAATAACGGTGGCATTAATCAAATACCTGCTGGAAGTATAAGCAATGTTGATGCGCTATATCACAATGATTATGCCTATGTAGCACTGAGAAATGATGGCACGATTGTGTCATGGGGTGAGCAAGACTATGGTGCCGATAGTTCCGCTGTTGCATCGCAGTTAACGAATGTTACTGCGGTTTACTCGACAGAGCGGGCTTTTGCTGTACTCAAAGAAGACGGCACAGTTGTTACTTGGGGAGATGCTAATTACGGTGGTGATAGTACGGCTGTGGTTAGCCAGCTTACTGATGTGGTCGAGTTATTTACAACAGGTTCTGCCTTTGCGGCCTTGAAGTCTGATGGTTCTTTAGTGACTTGGGGCAATAGTGTTGGCGGCGGAAATAGTGATGATATTGCAGAGCTTTTAGTTAATATAGATGAAGTACATGGCCTCGATAGTAACTTTGTTGCCATTTTGCGTGACGGTACTGCTATTACATGGGGTGAGCATGATGTTACTGGTGCAGCCAACCGGATTAGTGAAGGGGTTGTTGATGTTGCCTCTACCTACCAAGCTTATGCTGCTTTAAAAGATAATGGTGATGTGGTGACATGGGGAGACCCCAGATATGGCGGTC
>CAZPAE010000156.1:0-6390 GCA_964584455.1 uncultured Thioalkalispiraceae bacterium | reverse complement strand
GTGATGGGACATCACTTATCTATATTGATCGACACTTAGTCCATGAAGTGACATCCCCCCAGGCTTTTGAGGGGCTGCGTCTAGCAAACCGCCAACCTTGGCGTACTGCTGCGAATTTGGCGACACCGGATCACAATGTGCCCACAACTGATCGAGATAAAGGCATTACCGATGCGGTTTCCCGCCTACAAGTAGAAACCCTGGATCAAAACTGTGCTGACTTTGGGATTACCGAATTTAAAATGGATGATATCCGTCAGGGTATTGTGCATGTGATTGGGCCAGAGCAAGGCGCCACCTTGCCCGGCATGACGGTGGTCTGTGGTGACTCGCATACTTCCACCCATGGCGCATTTGGTGCCTTGGCGTTTGGTATCGGCACCTCTGAAGTGGAACATGTGTTAGCCACCCAATGTTTAATCCAGAAAAAATCCCGTTCTATGTTAGTTCGTGTTAACGGCCAAGCCGATGCGGCGGTGACCGCAAAAGATATTATCTTGGCCATTATTGGCCAGATTGGTACAGCCGGTGGTACTGGATATGCCATTGAGTTTGGTGGTGAAGCGATTCGGGCGTTATCCATGGAAGGGCGCATGACCTTATGTAATATGGCGATTGAAGCCGGTGCGCGTGCAGGCATGGTGGCCGTGGATGAGAAGACTATCGAATATGTACAGGGCCGGCCCTATGCTCCGCAAGGTGAAACTTGGCAGCAAGCAGTGGATGCCTGGCGTGATTTAGTCAGTGATGACGATGCCCAGTTTGATAAAGTCATTGAGCTTAATGCCGCCGAATTAGAACCCCAAGTGACTTGGGGCACATCGCCTGAAATGGTCACCGGCATTAGCCATGCGGTGCCTGATCCCAAGAGTTTTCATGAGACGGTGAAGCAAGAAGGTGCGGCAGCAGCGTTAAACTACATGGGTTTAACTGCGAATACTCCCATGGAACAAATTAAATTAGATAAAGTGTTTATTGGTTCTTGTACTAACTCACGTATTGAAGATCTGCGTGCGGCCGCAGCGATTGCTAAGGGCCGTAAAGTGGCGGACAACATCCAAGTGGCAATGGTGGTCCCCGGTTCTGGTTTAGTGAAGCAACAAGCCGAGCAAGAAGGCTTGGATAAAGTGTTTGTTGAAGCAGGGTTTGAATGGCGTGATCCAGGTTGTTCCATGTGTCTTGCTATGAATGCGGATCGCTTAGAGCCCGGTGAGCGTTGTGCTTCTACTTCAAATCGTAATTTTGAAGGTCGACAGGGCCAAGGTGGTCGCACCCATTTGGTGAGTCCGAGTATGGCCGCAGCGGCAGCAGTGACCGGGCACTTTATTGATGTGCGTAAATTAAGCCAAGCAAACAACGGGTAAAAGAACCATGCAAAAATTTACAAGCTTAACGGCAATCGTTGCACCGATGGATCGGGCCAATGTGGATACCGATGCCATCATTCCGAAACAATTTTTAAAATCGATTAAGCGCAGTGGCTTTGGGCCAAACTTATTTGATGAGTGGCGTTACCTCGATCATGGTGAGCCGGGTATGGATAACAGTCAGCGGTTGGTGAATCCCGAGTTTGTGTTAAACCAGCCCCGTTATCAGGGAGCACAGATTTTACTAGCCCGGGAAAACTTTGGCTGTGGCTCTTCTCGGGAGCATGCACCCTGGGCATTAGAGGATTATGGTTTTCGTGTCATCATTGCGCCCAGTTTTGCAGATATCTTTTTTAATAACTGTTTTAAAAACGGCATTCTGCCGATTGTATTGTCAGCCTCACAAGTGGATACGTTATTCCAAGCGGTTGCTGCACAAGAAGGGTATCAGTTAACTGTGGACTTACAGCAACAAACCATTACCACGCCGGATAATACCAGCATGGCTTTTGAGGTGGATGAATTTAGAAAGCATTGTTTGTTAAATGGTTTGGATGATATTGGCTTAACCTTGCAACATGTTGATGACATTAAAGCGTATGAGGCACGTCGCCGCCAACAAGCACCATGGTTATTTAGCGCGTAAGCTAAACAATAAAATGAATTTAAAACATCAATACGATTAATTTTTAGGATAAATACATGACGAGTCAGATTTTAGTGTTACCCGGCGACGGTATTGGCCAGGAGATTGTTGCCGAGGCGGTGAAAGTCATCGAGGTACTCAAAGCACAGCATGGTTTTGATGTGGAAATCAAACAAGGCCTTGTAGGGGGGACAGCTTATGATGCTACTGGTACCCCTTTACCTGAAGAAACCTTAGCATTAGCAAAGCAAGCGGATGCTATCTTGTTAGGTGCGGTGGGTGGATATCAATGGGAATCGTTAGATATTTCCGTGCGACCCGAGAAAGGCTTACTGGGATTGCGTTCTGAACTGGGTTTGTTCGCTAATTTACGTCCTGCTATTTTGTATCCTCAGTTAGCTGATGCATCTAGCTTAAAACCCGAGTTGGTGGCGGGTTTAGACATTATGATTGTACGTGAGCTAACCGGTGGGATTTATTTTGGTCAGCCACGTGGTGTGCGCGAATTAGAGAATGGCGAGAAACAAGGTTTTAACACCTTAATATATAAAGAATCAGAGATTAGTCGTATTGCGCAAGTGGCATTTGATATTGCCCGTAAGCGAAATGGTAAAGTGTGCTCTGTGGATAAAGCCAATGTATTAGAATGTACCGAGCTATGGCGTAATGTGGTCACGGGTTTACATCAGCAACATCAAGACATCGAACTTTCTCATATGTATGTGGATAATGCCGCGATGCAATTAATTCGTGAACCAAAACAGTTTGATGTGATGGTAACCACCAATATGTTCGGTGATATTTTGTCGGACGCGGCAGCCATGTTAACCGGGTCGATTGGTATGTTGCCTTCAGCATCATTAAATGAGTCAGGGCAGGGCATGTATGAACCGATTCATGGTTCTGCACCAGATATTGCAGGGCAGAATGTCGCTAACCCATTAGCCACCATTTTGTCCGTCGCCATGATGTTGCGTTATAGCTTGGATAAAGCGGCATTAGCCGATCGTATCGAACAAGCGGTGAGCGATGTATTAGATGATGGTTTGCGTACAGCAGATATTTACAGTGATGGCATGAAAAAAGTCAGCACCAGTGAAATGGGTGATGCGGTTATCGCAAAACTATAGTGTGGGAAAAGATTTTGTCTTATCGATGCACGGTCGTAAGCAGTTTTTCGTTTTCACCGTGTTACAAACATAATAATGAGGTAACGAAATGAAACGTGTTGGTTTAGTTGGTTGGCGTGGCATGGTGGGTTCGGTGCTGATGCAACGTATGAAACAAGAAAATGATTTTGCGGCCATTGAGCCGATCTTTTTTACTACCTCGCAAGTTGGACAGCCAGGTCCGGATATTGGCCAAGCGGTACCGGCATTAAAAGATGCCAACGATATTAATGAACTCAAAGCCATGGATATGATCATTACTTGCCAAGGTGGTGATTATACCAAAGCGGTTTATCCTAAATTACGTGAAGCCGGTTGGCAGGGCTATTGGATTGATGCTGCATCAAGCTTACGTATGGCTGATGACAGTATTATTGTATTGGACCCAGTTAACTTAGATGTGATCAAGAACGGTATCAGCGGTGGTGTTAAGACCTATGTTGGCGGCAATTGTACTGTCAGTTTGATGTTAATGGGCATCGGTGGTTTATTTGAAAAAGATCTCATTGAATGGGTGACACCAATGACATATCAAGCGGCTTCCGGTGCCGGTGCGCAGAATATGCGTGAGCTGATCAAACAAATGGGTGCCATCCATGATGATGTACAAACTCTGGTGGATAATCCGGCCAGTGCTATTTTGGATATTGATAAAAAAGTCACGCAATTCTTAGGCAGTGATGATTATCCACAAGCCCATTGGCCTGTACCGTTAGCAGCAAGTTTAATTCCATGGATCGATGTGCCTTTGGACTCAGGCCAAAGTAAAGAAGAATGGAAAGCTCAAGTAGAGACCAATAAAATTTTAGGTCGTAGTGATCAGCCAGTACCTATTGATGGCTTATGTGTTCGCATTGGTGCTATGCGTTGTCACTCACAAGCATTAACCGTGAAGTTAAAACAAGATGTACCACTCGATGAGATTCATGATGTGTTAGCCCAAGCCAACGATTGGGTGAAAGTGGTACCTAATGATCGCGAACAGACTATGGAGGATTTAACTCCAGCAGCAGTGACGGGTACCTTAACCGTACCGGTTGGTCGATTACGTAAGCTGAGTATGGGCCCAGAATATTTATCGGTCTTTACTGTGGGCGATCAACTTTTATGGGGTGCTGCTGAACCACTTCGTCGTACTTTACGCATTCTGCTTGAACATTAATGGCCATGAGTAATGCAGTTAATGTAGCGGTGGTGGGCGCAACCGGTTTAGTGGGTGGTGCCGTACTAGAAAAGTTGGCACAAGCGCAAATGAATGTGGGCAATGTGTTTGCGTTAGCCAGCGATGAAACGGAGCAACAAACCGTTGAATATGGCGGGCGTCATCTCACCCTTCATACCCTAGATCAATTTGATTTTAGCCAGGTTCATCTCGCGATTTTCTGTGTGCCTGCGGATGTAGCCCAAACCTATGCACCGCAAGCCACGGAAGCGGGCTGTTGGGTGATTGATCATTCTTATAGTTTTCGTGCCGATGAAGCGGTGCCGTTGGTGGTTGCAGGCATTAATCCACAAGATTTGGCATTGGCGGAAAGAAAGATTGTTGCATGCCCGGATAGTAGTGCAACACCGTTAGCTTATTTAATCGACATGTTATTGCCCGTGGGCCAAATTGAACGGATGAACTTGGTTGCCATGCGAGCGGTTTCTGACATTGGTCGACAAGGTGTTGAAGAGTTATCCAAACAAAGTGTGGCATTGTTTAATTTAAAGCCGCTTGAGACTAAGCAGTTTGATAAACAAATTGCATTTAATGTTTTGGCAGGGAATAAAAGTAAACAAAATGCATCCACTTATGATCTAGAATTATCTTTACAGGATGAGATACAGAAAGTTTTTCACGATCCAGACATAGTGATAAACTCAACCGTGACATATGTACCCGTCTTTTTCGGACATTCGTTATCGGTTCACTTGGAGTTGAGTCAGACCGTTACGAAAGAAAAAGTGATCGAGTTGATCAAAAAGTCCTCACGATTAATATTTTGCGATGATTGTCCGACTGTAGTGACTGACGCCGTACAACAGGAAAAAATTTATATTGGCCATGTGCGCCAAGATGAAACTTGGGACAGCGGCCTCAATTTGTGGCTCGTCGCAGACAATATTCACAGCGGTGCCGCAATAAATAGTGTTCAGGTGGCAGAAATTTTGGTAAAAGACTATTTATAAGCTATAGTTACACAAAACTTATAAAGATTTTTCGAGATTTTATTGCCCAAACCCATGAACTTAAAGCTAATTTTCACGTTTTCTGGGTTGCGTGTGGGAGACGCAAAAATGCATCAAAGGCGAAGACTTTCAGCGAGTATTGCCACAGGTTTTCTGGCGGCTTGGATTTTGTTATTTCCGATTACGGCAAATGCCCTCGGTTTCGGTAATATCAGTATTAAATCTGCACTTAATCAGCCCCTAGTGGCTGAAATTGAGCTGCTATCGGCAACGGCGGATGAAGTCAAAGAACTTGAAGTGAAGTTGGCCTCCCGTGAGGCATTTATGCGTGCCGGTGTTGATCGCTCCGCCTTATTGTCCCGCATTAAATTCGATATCGTAAAACGCCAAGGCAAGTATTTCGTGACCTTGCGTACCCAGGAAACCATTCGTGAGCCATTCCTGAACTTCTTATTAGAAATGAATTGGAAAAGTGGCCGTATGTTGCGCGAATATACGGTATTGCTGGATCCACCTGAGCAGTTCCAGCGCCAGCAAGTAGCGCAAGTACCTGAAACCACGCCACCACAAGTGACGCCAGCACCGGCGCCCATCCCAGAACCCGAGCCGATTCCTGAGCCAACCCCAGTGGTTGAGCCCGAGCCTGTATTGGCAGAGCCGACCCCTGAGCCTGAGCTCGTTCCAGCCCCCGAACCTGAACCCATTGCGGCTCCTGAGCCAGTACCGGCACCGGAAGAAGTGGCCGCGGCCCCAGAACCTGCCCCAGCGCCAGAGGTGGTCACCGAGCCTGAAGTGGCGACACCGCCTGCCGAAGCCTTGGCACAGCCGGAAGAAACCGAGGCATTTGAAGAAGATGCCGGTGGTTTATTCCCACAAATACCATTAAATGCCTATAACGAGGCCGCACTGGAAGCAGCAGACGAGATCGAAGCACCACTGCCTGAAGCCAGTGATGTCGCCCAACAGCCAGAGACTTACGAGCCTGTCGGTGAATTGGATTATGGCATCACCCTAAAAGGCGATAGTGCCTGGAAGG
>CAZPAE010000155.1:2285-6410 GCA_964584455.1 uncultured Thioalkalispiraceae bacterium | reverse complement strand
AAAGAGGTGACTTATAGGTTATAACCGGTCTCATCGTGCAGCACGATATCTAGCCCCTCAGTCTCTTCCTCAGTACTCACTCGTACTCCGACTAAGAGATCCACCACTTTGAGGATAATCCAGCTCATGACCGCCGCCCAAACGATGGTGACGACCACACCAATGGTCTGCACACCTAGTTGGCCCAGCATGGTTTGTCCTTCTGGCGCTGCACCACCGAATTTGAATGCAAAAACACCTACTAGCAAGGTTCCTAAAATCCCACCCACACCGTGAACAGGGAAGACATCCAAGGAATCATCGATCTTGAGGGTACGCTTAATAAATTGGGTGGAGAAATAACACACGACACCAGCTGAAATACCGATAATTAACGCGCCAATGGGGCCAACATTACCTGAAGCAGGGGTAATCGTGCCTAAGCCAGCCACCATACCGGTGACAATCCCCAACACGCTAGGCTTACGATAACGCACCCATTCCATGACCATCCAAGCTAAAGAACCGGCTGCCGCACTGATATGCGTCACCAACATCGCCATTCCCGCATCGTTACCGGCAGCAGCAGCGCTACCCGCGTTAAAGCCAAACCACCCGACCCAGAGCATACCAGCACCAGTGACAGTCATGGTCATGTTATGGGGTACCATGGGTGAGGTAGGAAACCCTTTACGATTGCCCATATACATAGCCGCCACTAATGCCGCGACCCCGGCATTAATATGCACGACGGTACCACCGGCGAAATCGATTAAGCCCATTTCACTTAACCAACCACCACCCCAGACCCAGTAACAGGTCGGTACATAAACGAGGAAAAACCAGATGCTGCTAAACCACATCATGGCAGAGAACTTCATACGCTCAGCAAAACCACCGACGATCAACGCAGGTGTAATGATGGCAAAGGTCATTTGGAACATAATCCAAACGGTTTCTGGCATCGCGCCATTAAGACTATCGCGGGTAACACCGGCGAGAAATAATTTGTCTGTGCCACCTAAAAAGCTGCCACCTTCGGTAAGCGACAAACTATAGCCAGCAATGATCCAAAGAATAGAGACCATACAAGTAATGGCGAAACACTGCATCAATACAGACAACACATTTTTCGCTCTAACCAATCCAGCATAAAATAACGATAAACCCGGTATGGTCATAAACAGAACTAACGCTGTTGCGGTAAGCATCCAAGCTGTGTCGCCTGAACTAAGCTCGTCTTGTGCCAGCACCGGTGTCGCCAGCACCATCAACACCATAATGTGCCAAAGTCGCCCGAGCTGATATGCAGCCTTCTTCATTATTCGCCTCCTCAAATCGGAATTTTTAATTAGTATTTTTAGTGCGACGTTATACCACGTCAGCGCAGTGAAAACCGCACTTCGCGGGCACTCAATACATAAATTGTTTCATTGCGGGGCAAGCTTGTAGCACGAAATAAGCATAATAAGCGTGTTAATAAGACAAAATGCACTACTATGGAACATACGTCTTTTTAAGCACTATAAAGGTGCAAAAATTATATACTCTCCAAAGCAGGTTTTTGTTTTGCTTGTTGCCACAATTGCTCCAGATGCTCCGTATCCAGATTGGCTAAGTCCTGCTTTTTTTGTGCTGCTATAGCTTCCATAGACCGGAAGCGGTGTTCGAACTTTCGGTTGGCTTGTCGTAACACCGCTTCCGGATCCTCACCGGCATGGCGGCTCAGATTGACACAGGTGAACAGTACATCCCCTAGCTCATCGGCCCGCTGGGCTGGATCGGTCCATGCTTCACGTAGCTCATCAATTTCTTCATGCAACTTATCAAATACGCCGCTCACCTCAGGCCAGTCGAACCCCACTTGGGCAGCACGTGATTGTAATTTTCTCGCAAAACTCAACGCCGGTAAGGTGCGTGTAATACCATCTAGCTGACTAGCCGTTTCGGATGATTGTTTTGCCGTACGTTCCTGTTGCTTGGTTTGTTCCCAATGTTGCGAACGCGCCTCATCAGACTCAAATTGATGGCCAGCAAACACATGCGGGTGACGTCGCTCTAACTTATCTGCAATGGCCAATACCACATCATTAAAATCAAACCGGCCCTGCTCTTTGGCTAACTGCGCATAAAAAACAATTTGAAATAACAAATCGCCCAACTCATCACATAAAGCTGCATAGTCTTGTAGCTCGATGGTCTCCGCCACTTCGTACGCTTCTTCTAATGTATGCGGTACGATGCTCTGATACGTTTGGGCCAGATCCCAAGGACATCCGCCATCAGGGTCACGCAGTTTTGTCATGATTTCTAATAACCGTTCAATTGCTGCCATAGGTCCACTCCTGCCTTACTCTCCAGTACAATAGGGTTCGACTACTATACTGATGGTTTAACATGACACCAAATCGATTTGAAAAACTACAGCAGATCCTACGTCGCCGCCAATTAGACCTAACCGTGCTGATGGATAATGTGCATAAAGCGCATAATCTCTCTGCCATCATCCGTTCTTGCGATGCAGTCGGTATTCACCGTGTACACGGTGTTTCCCAATTACACCAACTCAAAACCAATAAGGACATTGCCTCCGGTGCCGGTAAATGGGTCGAAGTCGAGCAACATGACACCCTGGTAGGCGCTATTGATCACCTTAAGCAGCAAAACATGCAGGTACTTGCTGCACATTTTTCAGATCAAGCTATCGACTTTCGGGAAATTGATTATACAAAGCCCACCGCGTTGTTATTAGGTACCGAGTTATACGGTGTTAGTGATGATGGGATTCGCCACGCTGATCAACATATCGTGATACCGATGGGCGGCATGATTGCCTCACTCAATGTATCGGTAGCAGCAGCTGTCATTTTATTTGAAGCACAACGCCAGCGAGAACTGGCCGGTTGTTATGATACCCAACAATTAGATGCACAGTCTTACCATGATACCTTGTTTGAATGGTCACACCCAAAGCTAGCACAACTCTATCGCAACAAAGGTATGGCTTACCCAGAGTTAGATGAAACAGGGCAAGTGATTGAATCCCCGCCCACATCAAAGCGCGTTTGAATCAATCAGGTTAAACTCTAATTGCGATAAAAGGGATGTCACTGCATCCGGTTGGCCACTCACGTCCACTTGGTAATGAGAAAACTCACGTCGCATGGGGTACTCTTTGCGAAGCATATCAAAATGTTTTCCTGCCGCAGCTGAATCCATTTGTTGTATTTGGCGTAACCGATTGCTATCCAGTGTAATGTCATAGGCCTGTTTAACAAGCTCGGTCACCTGCTGTTGTCTATCATCTTGCGACGATAAAACTAATTGGGTTTTGTCATGACCAAGAACATCGGCCATTGACCAACTTGGGCTATGCCCTAACACATCACAAGCAGCACGATAAATCATTTGCGTACCACGTAACTTACCATCATATGCATAACCCGCAATATGTGGTGTGGAGATTAGGCTCTTTGCCAACAAGGTACGATTAATATGAGGCTCATGGTCCCATACATCCAATATCAAGTGAATGACCTTACCTTGCTCTAACCGCGATAACAGTGCAGCCTCATCAACCGCCTTACCTCTTGCCGTATTGATAAACAAAGCACCGGGCTTTATGGTTGCAAAAAACGCCTGATTAAACATATGTAAAGTAGGATACGCGCCTTCACGGGTCAAAGGCACATGAGCACTGATCACATCACAATCACAAATATCATCCCAAGTACAATAGTCAACATCTTGATACTGTTCGGCACGGGGTGGATCGTAAATATAAATATCGACACCGAGTGCTTTTAAACGCGCAACAACGCGTGAGCCAACATTACCGTAACCGACCACACCCACTTTCAATCCCGCTAAAGTTATCGACTGTTGCTGTGCAAAATACAAAATAGCACTTAGCGTATATTCAGCTGCCGAGGTGGCATTACTCCCTGGCGCATTGGCAAAAGCAATCTGTCGTTTTGCTAAATAGTCTAAATCGATATGATCGGTACCGATGGTGGCCGAGCCAACAAACTGTACCGCGCTTTGTGCTAATAACGCAGCATTCACCTGTGTTACTGAACGAACCAAGAGTACATCGGCCTGCGCAGCTTGAGCTTCGGTTAGCTCACGCCCAACAAAAAATGACAC
>CAZPAE010000155.1:0-2275 GCA_964584455.1 uncultured Thioalkalispiraceae bacterium | reverse complement strand
AGGCTTGTTTCGCAAAAGGAATATTATAATCCGCGAGTATTTTCATCATGTATTGCTAGTTCAAATCAAACAAGCAATCTATCATGTTCATAAACACAAAGCGAAATAAAATCTAGCGCCCAACGCTGGAAGCTAAATTTAATTTAGTTTGCTATGAAAACTAATAAGGACGATAACTACGGGGTAGGATAGACTCTAACGCTTCGCTAAACATATCGCCGGCTTCTTGAAACACTTCATCCATAATAGATGGCTCAAGATTTGTCGTTTGCCAAGCATAGGGAGAAATCGCTTCTTGGTTCTCTTCCATGTCCAGACCTTGTTCAGCAATTAAGGTCATACCATTGGCAATATGAATCAAACATACATCCATAATCGCTTCATTGGCCTGATCGGGTTGATGGTGGTAGCGCACTGCTTCACCTAAGGTCTTAGGCATTTGCCACACTTTTAGCAGCTCACCACCGACTTCGGTATGATCAAAGCCAAAGATTTCATGTTCAATCTCATAGGCAGGACGTTGCTCTGCCTTAGCACGTTGTACCACTTCACGCATCTCATTGGGCATACGATGGCATAGGATTAATTTACCAATATCATGTAATAAACCACCGACAAATAATCGTTCACTATGTAAAACATGGCATTTATCTGCTAATAGCTGAGCCACCACACCACAATACACACTGTGGCGCCAGAATTGCACCATGTTCAACACATCATTAGGAATCTTAGAAAAGGCTTCTACCGCAGAAGCGGCCAGCACTAAACCACGTAACTCGCGCAAACCAATGACGGTTACAGCCCGTGACACCGTTTCAATGCGGGCAGGAAACCCATAAAAAGCACTATTCACAATTTTCAATAAACGTGCTGTCAGGCCCGTGTCTTGACTAATGACTTTGCCAATATCCACCGCGCTGATACGTGGGTCTTCCAACATTTCGTTGATTCGAATACAGACTTCGGGTAACGACACTAAACGCACCACACCGGATACTAAATCATTGGGGGTGGTTTTATTCTTCTGCTTCGCCGTTTGCATATCTATTCTCGCACCTTATAACTTCATTATTAATACGTATTTGAGCCATCCTTTGCTTTTTATATAGCGACATATCTGCACCATGGCTTTAGGCGACCACCTGCTGCTTACCCGCTACTTGGATGAGTTTTGTATACAAATCAATGACAAAGCACCTCATATAAAAGATATATCAGTATCCGGCCTGCTCATAAAATAGGCTCAAAATCACCGACAACAAAAACAAAACTCGATGGACTTCACATTTGGGTACCTGCAAAAGCCAACTGATACGCTATGCTTAATAACATTAGTCTTTAAATAATTATCAGCTGGTGTCCGAAAAAAAACCGTCTAAACCTCGTATCCTCGCCGTCGACGATTCAAGATTAATGCGAGTGGCAATACGTAAAATTTTGGGTGAGTCCTATGATGTGATAGAGGCCGAACATGGCGAAGATGCTTGGTCACTGTTACTGCATGATGAAACCATTCACGTTGTCTTCACTGATCTATCCATGCCTTACCTTGATGGGTATGGTTTATTAAAGCGTATCCGCAGCAGCGAGAACCCGCAATTAAAAAATATGCCAGTAGTGATTATTACTGGTAAAGAAGACGATGATGAAGCAAAACATCAAGCACTAGAAAGAGGTGCCAGTGACTTTATCAGCAAACCCTTTGAATCCGTCCAATTACTCGCTAGAGCCAAAGCCCATGTTGGTTTTAAACAAACTTCCGCTGAATTAAACAAAACACAAACTAAACTAGAAACCCAATCGGCCATTGATGAAATTACTGGCTTAGGTAGTCACCGTTATTTTTGTAAAGCAGCCGACGAAGCACTTTCCTATATTCGGCGACACGGCGGACAATATATTTTAGTTTGCATGGAAATCGATAATTTTAATTCACTATTTATCAAACTGGGCAAACAAGCTGCAGATACCATACTCAAATCCGTTGGGCAATTTATGCAAGATCAAGCGCGTAAAGAAGACATGCAAGCACGAATCGGCTTATCCAAGTTTGCGCTCTTTTTACGTGATACCTCTATGTCAAAAGCTGAACAACTTATGGGGCGATTGCGCAAAGGCCTGCACGCAATTAACTTTACCACGGAACAACAAGAGACCATCAACATCACTATTAGCCAAGGACTGTATGAGCCTTCGCCTGAAAGCCTGAGTGATATTGAAGCGCACATGGCAATAACCGAACAATATTTACAACAAGCTAGTCAACAAGGGG
>CAZPAE010000154.1:0-6416 GCA_964584455.1 uncultured Thioalkalispiraceae bacterium | reverse complement strand
ATAGACAACTTCGATACCATCATCACCTGTCACACGAACGTCATTATTTCTGATTTTTAGATCAAATAGGTAATTGTTACCGCTTAGACCTTCTTCTGATTGACCATAGATTTCATGAGCATGAATACCATCATGACTGTCGAAATATATGTCGCTGATAAAGATGTAATCATCATTATACTCATCATCGTTATCTTCAACACCGATATAACCATCGAGAACTTCCGTCAGGCCATGACCTTCTGAACGCCATAGATCACGACGACCTTCACCTTCAAATGGTCCTTCTGAGAACAGACTTGCCATAGATGTGCTGCCACCGAAGTAGGTTTCATCAATGCCGGAATAGCTCACACGGTTATTTCTAATGCGTGTTCTATCGCTGTATTCGGCCAAGATACCGTGACCACCTGTCCAGTTGACCTCGTTGTTACGAATATCAACGGCCCAACCATTCGGGCTATAATAGGCGCCTTCGATGTCATGAACGGCAATACCATGACCATCACCCCATTCCCAACTAAAGCCGTTCAAAATGGATTCAGTGCTTGGAGTAGTCAATGTCAGGAATGGGTTAAATGTTCCATTCGCTAATTCATTAACAAACTCGATCACTTCTTCAAGCTCTTCACCTAAGCCAGCTGCAAAGACATCGTTACGTGTGATCTTGGTTGCACCACTATAACCAACATGGATACCGTCCTGTCCGGTAAAGGCAACTTCGTTACCTGAAACATTGACAGACCAACCGTAGCCATATTCTTCATCGCCAAAGAACTCAACATCAGAACCACCATTAACATCATGGACACGGATACCATCTGTACCAGTTAGTAAGATACGGTTATCAAAGACACCTGCATATTCGCCGTTGCGAATTGTTATGCCGGCGTCTTCAGCCAATGTGATAATGTTATCTTTAACAACAACATGGTTAATGCCATCTACATCAACACCATCATCACCTAAGTGGCCAACAAGGTTGTTAACAATATAGGCTGAGTAAGTATCCTCATCATCGGTAGAAGCAATTTTAAGAATAGGGCCTTCGCCTTCATCATCGTCATTTTCTGCGCCAATAACTTGGATACCGTCATCTTCAGTGTTTGCGACATCATTATTGTAGATTTCAACATTCGCACCATACTTGCTTGTACCAAATCCTTCTTCAGCACTTGCTAATGGAGGTATTTCACCGGTTACATCTTCAACAACGATACCATCTGCATCATCACCTACTTTTTCGTTACCGAATGGGAAACCAGGCAAGAAGCCAGCAAGGTCAAGATAGTTATCATAGATAGAGACAAAGTTACCATCACTGGCATCAATACCATCATCAGTAGTCCATTTGATGTCATTGTAAGAAATCCAGGACTGACCGAAGTCTTCCAGACGAATACCGTCCCAACCTGTTTCACGGATTGTGTTTTCTGTGATGTGTGATGTTTCTACTTCTTCTAGGTAGATACCATTAGCATTATCGCCAATATCACCATCGCGGCCAACATTTGCAATGTCATTGCCCTTGATAATGACATTGCCATTCGCAACATCACCGGTTGAATCTGTAACTTCAATACCATTGTCATCGATATTAGTAATCGTATTGTTACGGACACGAACACGGCCATTGCCATCTACATCAACACCGTCGCCGTCGGCATTATCAATACTATTTCGTTTAATGCGCACATCGAATCCACCATCAACTTTGATACCATCATTACCTGCATCACTAATGTCGTTATCCTCAATTTCAACATTATTAGAAGGGTTAATTAGTACACCGTTTGCAACTGTATTTTGAATAGTGTTCATGCTTACGAATGTGCCATTTGAACTGTTAATGTGGATACCATCTTGACCGATATTATTAGCACCGCCATCGGTACCAACTTTGTTTTCGGTTATCTGGGCGCCATCGCTGTCCTTGATATGAATTCCATCAATACCGGTTGTATCAACGTTATTTTTAGAAACAGTAAGGTTGCCTGTATTGTCGGTAATAATACCATGTCTGTTTACATCGTCAATTTTGTTACGATTAACCACAACGTTATCACCGTTTTGAAGGTGAATACCATGATGGCTGTTTGTGCCGTCAATTTCGTTACGGGCAACACGGCTGTTTGTAAGATTTCTACCGAAGATACCTGTACGTTGAGCGTTCGTAATTTCATTTTCACGAATTAGGATATTATCTGCATTCACCACACGGATACCATCCCAATCAACATCAGAAATAATGTTCTTTTCTGATTCATCGCCGCCAATGGTCACGTTATTACTGTTCAGAACTTGGATACCGTTACCAAAGCTGTTTGATGGAGAGTTTGTCTGGGTGATTGTATTACTCTTGATATTAGAACCATGAGAACCTTGTTCAAGTAAAACACCATCACCATTAATGTTGCCGGCAGAGCCATTTGTGCCAATTTGGTTATTTGTAACGTTTGTATTTTCACTATTTTTAACATGGATGGCGTGACTACCAGTGTCATCAATCGTGTTGCCATCCGCTATCGCTCCAACAAGGTTCTCAAGTAAAATACCCTGCATACCTGCAGAAACATCGCTGTTACCGGAAACACTGATCGTTGCACCGCCCGCGGTATCATCGCCGAGCCAAACACCTGTACCAGTACTACCTGAAATCTTGGTGTTATTATCAACATTAATTGTCGTTCCGTTAGAAAACTCAATATCTGTACCAACAATACCATGTGATGCGCCTTCAATACTATTACCCGTAATATCAACATCACTGGCATCAATATCCTTGGTAAAGTTAATACCATTGTCTCCACCGGATATGTTTGTGTTATTTGCAATATTGACGGTAGCGCCATTTTTAATTTCGCCCAGTTCAATACCATCACCATTAGTCCCGGCTACATTAGAGCCGGTTACTTGGAAGATGCCACCATTGACAGTATGATTTAGGTTATCATTCGACCCAATACCATCATCACCACCAGTAATTGTGCTTGTTGCTACTTTTAAAGCACCTTTGATTGCACCAAGAAGGTTAATTCCACGCTTATCAGCGCCTTGGCCATCAATAGTTGCGCCGTTAATGGTGACTTCGCCATCAATACCACCAAATTCAACACCGTTATTGCCACCTGTATAGCTGCCGCCAGTGATATCAACGGTTGAGCCGCTGCGGACAGTTTGTTGGAAATCAATCGCTTCATCACCATCAGACACAGCAGTTACATTGCTAATATTAACATCGGCGCCACTATGTGTTCCTTTATTGAAGTGGATGGCATCACCATCAACGGCACCGGAACCACCGCCGGCATCAATAGAACCACCGGAAATATTTACTGTTGCATCACGAACCTGACCGAATAGCAGACCGTTAAGGACTTCATCACCATCAGAACCAATAGTATTGTTGGTGATGTTAAGAGTGTAACCACCATCAAGTGTACCGGTTTCAACACCACGTGTCGAAGATCCTTCGAAGATATTGTTTATAATAGAACCAACTGTAGCGGCAGCACGTGCAACAAAAATACCGGATTCATTAAAGTTTTTGAAAGTATTTCCGTCGGAAATAAATCCGTCTGCACCTACACCTGTTGCTAAAATACCGTAATCAACCAAATTCATACCGTCCAAAGTAAATGGATCGATGTTGAAATTAGAGGCTTCAACAGTGATTAATGCATCACCTGTATTCGCGGCTTCCAGAACAGTGTTGTCACCATCCATTTTCAGGTTGGCTTGGTTGATTGTTAGATTCTCAACATAAGTATTACCATCACTAAAGATTGTATTTTGGCCCGTACCTGTATTATCAAGCGCGTCAATAACGTTTTGTAATGAGGCGCCACCAGCTGTCCCACGGTTTTGGTTAACTGTGATTGTGCCTATACCTTCAGTTTTTAAGCTGTCTTCACCGCCGGTAAATACACCTTCATTATCGATAAGAATATTTCCACCATCTGCATTAATTTCAGCATCATCTTCGAGGGTAACGTTACCTTCATTATTAGCAAAGTCATCACGCGCAGTGATATTAACATTACCGCCTTCAGAATTAATACGTGAGTCGTCCTCCAATGTGACGTCAAGGCTAGAAACAATTACATTATTACCATTTGAATCGATAAGTGAGTTTTCACCCATAGTGAAGTTACCGATAGTGCCGGCATTTGTGTCGCCGTTAAATGTAGCGTCACCTGTAAGAACTTCAATTCTTGCGTTTTCTGCAAGATTGATATCATCATCTGAATTCACAGTAAGCGAATTGAATGTGTTCTCTCCGGCGAAGTTAACATGATCGTTTGGACCGGTAATATTATTTGTACTTAATGTTACAAGGCCTTCGATTGTGCTTGATGTTGTATCAACATCCTCAACATTAATTTGGGAAGTATTTGATCCGCCAACATTTAAAGTTCCAGCATCAATGCGTTCTATTTCAGCTTGCGATAACTCCATATCACCCGAAGCTGCTCCAAGTCCTATAGTACCTGCTACGTCACGAGAAATAGAGACATTTCCGTCTCCTGCATCAATCGAAGATCCTGCAGCTAGGTTAATATTATCTACTTCGATACTGACATCCCCACCAACTGTGTTGATGGTTCCTGTTCCGGCGCCACCTGTCGGCATCCAGAGCCAGCTACCATTGCCTAAACCACGAGAGGTAATATCAACCGCACCACCATTAGTAGATACAGTCGCACCATTTTTAATATCAATATCATCAGAAGCTAAAGCACTAAATGCACCACCGTTGGTGTTAATATCATTTAATACGAATACATCTGCATCACCGCCGCTAACGTCAAAATCAGCATTTAATGCAACATTAAGAGCGCCTGCGCCTGTAGCACCTATGGTTCCGCTAATAGTGATGTCATTATGCGCATTAAGAGTTAACGTGGAATCAGCACCTGCTGTCTTATCAATGGCAACACCACTTAATAAAGTGATATTACCAGCTCCTGCGCCTGCACCGCTTGTTTGTACAGTCATATCACCTGTATTAAGTTGAGCATTTAATAATGTAGCTAGAGGGTTATCAATTGTTAAATCAGTAGGGTCAAGCAACCACTCACGTGTAGCAAGGATAGAAGCACCTGTGCCAAACACTGTATTAGGGGCAGAAGTTTCAATGAAGCCTGTTCCAATAAGGCCTTGTGCGCTAATTGTTCCTTCAATAGTAAGAGTATCTTCTGCAATAACAGAAATATTGCCGGCATCTTGAGTAGTGTTAGCATTAGCACGAATGCGTGATGCGTTTGATACGAAAATATTTTGACCAGATACGTCAATAGATCCTGCATCTTGGCCATTACCGCCAGAGGTTTGTAAGTCACCCGCAACATTAACAAGTCCTTTTGATCCACCGTTTAAAATAATCTTTCCACCCTTAGATGTTGCTGAACTGGCTTTTACAATGCCATTCATATTTATAACGCTGTTGACAGCATTTTTAGCAACTCTAGCTGAAACGACGACCTCGCCTCCACGAGCAATAATTTCACCACCAGAAAGGTTCTGTATTAGACCATTAGCAAGTTCGTCTTCGACAGCTATTTCAACGAGATTGTCACCATACAAATCCAGTGTAACTTTATCACCAGAAGCTAATGCTACTTTTCCAAGCTTTGCCTTAATAACACCGCTATTGGCTACATACGGAGCAACGAATCCAGCTAAACCTGCTTCAGCTACAGTAATTTTTCCTCGAGTGGCAACCTCTCCGCCACCTTCAACGGAATCAATAATAATTTGACCAGCGTCTAATTGTGCATCTGTTGATGCCAGATTACCTGATGACGCAACAATCGAACTCACATCAACTTGTGAGTCGGCTGTGAAGATTACGCCCTGATTATCGAAGATATAAATTTCACCATTTGCATTAAGCTGGCCACGAATGAAAGTTGGATCACTTTCAACGTCGAATAAGATATATTGAGAAGAAGAAGAATCTTGCGCAACGTTAACGGTCCATCCTGATTTGATATCACCATCACCTTCAACTTTTACACGATGACCTGTCTGTGTAATGTTTGTTGTGTTTGCAACTGATGTATCAATATCAATTGATCCACCTCCTCCGACAACAACGTGATCCGTCCAATCATCTGCAGCATTTGCGTTTGCCGCCGAGAGTGATAAACCTAAAGCCGTCAATGCAGACGTCGCTAAAAGTTTTTTACTGGTTTGCTTTACACCTGAAAAAATTTTTCGTTGGGCATGTGTCATGATTTCTTCTCCATAATCATTTTTTTTTGCGCGTATTTTTTTTGCGCTTTTTAATTTGGACCTTACAAATCGACTCAAAATCTTAGAGTAGGTTTGCACTTATTATTACAAATGGAATAGGGGAGTCATGGCACCTTTTATGACCAATTTCAATAACTAATTAATGATTCTTTAACTAT
>CAZPAE010000153.1:4944-6439 GCA_964584455.1 uncultured Thioalkalispiraceae bacterium | reverse complement strand
GGCGTATTGGCATTCGCTTGTGCATCTTGAGCAATCAACTGGTAATGCTCAACATCAAGTAAAGTTTCCGTCTTAATGCGGTTCATCAAATCATGGGTGTATTCCATGACACGATCGTCGTCTAAGAAGGTGCCGGTAACTTGCTGAGATAATGTATTTAAATCTGGTGTATCACCTTGGTTGTATAAACCTGCAACATTCGCGCGAATAAGTAACGGATTAGTATTCTCATCAAAAGATAGGTTTAGTTGCTGTGAATATCTGACCTCACGGATTTTATTCCCATTAGCATCATAATCACTGGCAATAACATAGTTTTCTGGATCAACTCTTAGGATCTCATTACCGATTCTGTCATAAAACATGTAGGTTGCGTTACGATTGCTGTCATAACTGATAATCGTATTGCCTGCATTGTCGTACACCACTTCGGTGGTAATATTCTGAAAACCACTGAAATTTGAACTGTGTACATACACCGGTTCAATGGAGCTGGTCAGTACGCGGTTATTGGCATCATAGGTAAAATGTGTGATGCGCGTTTGTTCAGCACTAATCTCCGCGGCGCTACGAACCGCCGCTAAGTCGAAATTGTTATTAGCAATTAGGTTAGCACTGTCTACTGCGGTTGAATAAGAGCGCTGCTCAATCGCATTGCCATTTTTATCATAAACCCATTCGGTGAAGTAACCTTGTGCATCGACTTGGCCGACTTTTTGATTGAGTCCATCATAGAAGAAATGAGTAGCACTACCATTACCATCAATGGTTTCAATGAGATTGCCGAAATCGTCGTATCGATTAATAATGCTGGCATTGGCAAAAGTTTCGACTTGGTACTCGGCATCATCCCAGGTGGGATCAAAACTACCTAGGCCAGAAACGGCCACAGACTGAGTGTCATTGACAATATTTGACACTTGTCGGTTATTGACATCAAACGAGCCCGTCATGCGATTTATTGCCGTCCCGTTTGCATCAAATACGATAGCCTCATAATAGGTTGTTCCGGTTAAATGTCCGACATACAGCTGATCTGAGATGCTGTCGGTAACATTTAAATTTACTATTGAGTAATTATTTCTATCCGCGTAGGTATTTGGCTCCGTCGACGTTGTCCAATGTTTTACTTGTACAGTGCGAGCATTGGTTGCTAGTTGGTTAAAGCGAAGTACATCATCTAAGCTGAAAGTCCTCGGATCGGTATCAAGTTCTGTCCCTGGGTAAGCTGTCCAGTTGAATACGTTATCAGTGCTACCAATTAATACTTCACCATGAAGGGGATCATGTTTTATCACTTCAATTCGATAGGCTTCACCCTCACTTACATAGGGTGCATTCCAGCTTCTATGTAATGGAAAGTATGTCTTAGCATCATTCATAAAATTGCCAGATAACCTACCTGAGTGTAGTGTTACCTCTCGCATTGCATTCAAATTATTATGATCGCCGCGTTCGGCTTGGGTTGCCGCTACACGAAGACGTATCGTGATAT
>CAZPAE010000153.1:0-4934 GCA_964584455.1 uncultured Thioalkalispiraceae bacterium | reverse complement strand
AATCGGGTCACCACGCTTACGCCCGTAGAAGCAGTCCGATAGACTCACGTTCATTATGCCACCGGAAAAATCAGTATTACTAAAGGTAGATAATTGATAAGTAAAATTGGCATCACTAACTGTTTCTAAACCACCTTGCGAGGTTAAGTTAGTATTAGATGTTGTTCGGGTAACATCACTGATGGTTTCGACTAATTGGTTATTGCGATCGTAAACCATCTGCGTTGTACGTTGCTCAGTAAGCCCAACTGCTTCGATGGTACGTATTAAATTGCCCACTGCATCATATTCATATTGATTTTCAACATCGTATTCCGTCGTAATCGAAGCTGAATATTCAATAACATGAATTTGTGGTTGACCATTTATGGAATAATTGGTCAGGATGCGAATATTGCCTTGATTATCGATATCCAGATCATTAACTTCCTGTTCATCACCGTTCACGGATACTGGACCAACTTGTTGTGGCCCCGTCCATGGTTGGCCATTTAAGCGACGATTTATATAAATGTTGCCATCATCATTCCAAACGGCCGTGATGTTATTATCATTATCGATGTGTATATGCGGCCTACTGCCACCCATTCCGTTTGAAATATCGCTAGTCGAACCCCAATTGCCGTTTGATACGGTGCTCACTAAAATCTGTGAGGTTGTGCTATTACCAGCAGACCAAACTGCCACGGCCTCTCCGGCATCATTGATTGCAAGCTGCATCGACGAGACCTGTGTAGTACTCGTTGTATGCGCTATAATTTCTTGGGTTGGATTCCAATTCGAACCATCATAATAACGCGAATACACATAAGTATTACCATCAGGCACGATTTCTTGCCAGAACATATACCCTGTACCGTTATTACTCATAGCAATATTAGTATGCATATTAGGCTGGCTAGTACTGGTATCTGCATGTGTCATTTGGCTTTGCCATGACCCATTTAGATCTGAGTTATAACTAAATAATGTTTGCGGGAGACTGCTATGATCATTTATAAGGAAGCCTATATCGATTCGGCCTTGATCATTGATCGACATATCTAATGCGGAAACATAGCCACTGCTAAAGCTATCAACGCTTTCAATAGGCTGCCATCCTTGTGCTGACTCAAACCGGCGTGCGCGAACAGTCGCAGTTGAACCATCTTGATTAAACCATGCGACAATGGCTTGACCAGAATCATGTATGACTAATTCGGGTTGTTCATGATTACCACCTAGACCAAAGCTTTGGTTAAATGCGTTTTGATCCCACCCTTGGGCCACATCGTAGCGTAATGAATAAATGCGTGTTTGAGCACCAATGGTTTCACTCCAAACTACAATAGCATTACCTTGCGCATCCATAGCTATTTTGGGATCGCTTGCATTAACTAAGTCAGAACGTAAAATCGTAGGAGCTTGCCAATCACCACCAGCCGGTCGGTAACTTACCATTAAGTCTCGGTTAGCACCATTGGCCTGTGTCCAGACAACAATGGAGTTACCATTGGTATCTGTTGTAATTTGTGAGTTAAATACTGTTTCACTGCTATTAGAGATGGGCTGCGTATCATTCCAGCGACTTATCACATCAAAAACGGGTTGTGGTAAATACTCATTGGTCTTATTACCATTGGCATCGTACTCATAGCGTGTGACATTGCCATTTTTATCAGTATAGGTTAATGGGTTGCCTATCGCATCGTAAGTGTAGATCTCTGAATTCAATTCAGCATCAATGCGTAGCCTTTCGCGTCCTAATAGATCAAACTCAACCTGGGTTAGCTGATCACGTTCTGTATCAATCACAACTGTAGCGGTAACAGCTTGCCCTGAGAGTGTCTCAACAAATTCAATTGGGATACTCAGATCGATTGGTCCTGATATGCGATTGTAGTACCTGGTTGTATTGGTACTTTTGCCATGACTATCATAAACCTTTTGGGTTACATAACCTTCGGGATCAATTTGTACGGTAACTCGATTAAGTTGATCATAATAAAAATAGCCAATTGCCCCATTTGGATCAGTGACAGAACGAATATTACCGAAGGCATCATATGTGGTAATGGTTTGATTTTGTTCTGCATCAGTCACTGATGCCTTGCGCCCTAACTGATCAAAACTTTGAGCAATGGTATAGCGCTCTGTTAGGCCGGTCTCAACCCCCAGAGGTTTAATGGTTTCGATTTTATCGCCGAAAACATTATAGCGATATTCAGTGGTGGCTTGTTCGACACGCCCTACTGCAGCGATATCTTGCGTGGTACGGCCTAGACGATCATATTGGCTTTCGACAATTTGCCGGTTAGCAGGATCTGCTTCTGCGGTAGTCACACGTATCACTTCATTAAAGGCGTTGTAGTTGGTACTAGTGATGACGCCTAGACTACTGGTTAAGCGAATCATTCGACCTAAAGCATCGTATTCATTATTAGTGATACGATCTCCGGATACTAGATCGTTATTTAGGGCAGGGTTACTTGCATTATTTGCCCAGAAAGGATCATCTGCAATGGGTAAGCCTATTGGGTTTACATATGTCGTGGTTGTATCGACTTCGCCAAAGGCTGTATAGCTTGTATCGGTAGCATAACCACGAAAATCGATATGACGTGTCACCCGACCTAGTTGGTCATAACGATAATACTCTGCATCATTATTACCATTAGTATGGCGAACCTGTTGACCAAAGGCATCGTAATAATATGTGTCTGTTATTGTTGTGAATGCATCAGCCTGTTTTGTCACTGATAGAACTTGGCCACGTGAATCGTAGACAGTGGTTGTACGCTGATCGTATTGAGACTGTGGGTTGGTGCGATTACTTATCGCAGCTTGAACTGCCACTTCATTCATATTATTAGTGATATCTGAAGTATTTAACGCAGAAAAATAGTCAATGGTTTCGGTAGCGTGACCAAAGGCATCATAGGTCACCTCAGTAACATAGCCTAATGCATCTATCGTGTAGCGTTGCTGATTGCGATCATCATATACAAAGTGAGTTGTTTGATCCCGTGTGCTATCTGAAATTGCGGGGATACGATTGTTTTCAATATAGCTTAATTGATCAGCGCTTTGTTCCAATAAAGTGGTATCGATTAACTCAGCATAATGAGTTTGCCGGATAATATTGCCGTTACTATCATAAGAATTTTCTGTGATGGCCCCTACAGCATTCACGCTGTAGCGCGCGTGCCCAATTGCATCATACACCGTGTACTGGTTACGATTATCAACATCCGTGACATGACTGTAGCCTAAGCCTGGAATCAGACTTTGTATTTCAACTTCAATGGCCGCCTCTCGATCCGTTGCTGATAGGACCGTAGACAAATCCATTTCGGTTGCATAAGCAGTGGATTGTATGACATTACCAAGCGTATCGTATTCATATTCAGTGAGCACCCCATCGCCATTACCTAGGTCCTGAATAGTAAATTGAACCCGATTATCTGCATCATATACTCGATGTTCAACACGGTTTTGTTCTGCCGGTTGTGTATCGCTATGTGCTTCGGCCAACGCCGTTTGAACTTGCTGGTTACGTACCACAGGGTCATTACTACTCACTGAACTACGGTTGATAGCATTAGAGTATTGAGTTTGTGTAATGACATTACCTAAGCCGTCATACTCATAGGCTTCAATATAACCGAGTGCATTTTCAACATACGTTGCACGCCCGGCTGTATCATAGGTAGTGCGGGTAATACGCGGTTCTTGTATCGTCAGCTTGCGGGTATAAATATCCCACTTCACATCATCATGTTGACGCCACACAACCACGGCCTCGCCGGCATCATTCACGCTCACTTTAAGACCCAGTACCGACCCACCGGTGCCTAAATCCTCACTGAGTAGGGTAGGTGCTGCCTCCCAACCCGTATCAACATAATAACGCTGAGCATAGGCATGGTATCCACCGAAGGCTGCTTTACGAAAGACCACAACCGCATTGCCCTGTTGATCGGCATCAATATCCAAGCTATACGTCGATGAAATGCCTGAGCTTAATCGAACAGACGGCGCCCAACCGGATATCGCGTTGTAACGTGACACATTCACATGGGTGTCACCCGCTTCAGCATATTGCCACGCAACAAAAAAGTTACCCTGTCCGTCAACCGCAATCTGACCGGTATCCCCTGATGCCTGACTACCCAATACATCACTCGGCTGCCACACGCTACCATCGAAATAGGCGGCACGTAGATCCCAGTTTGTACCGTCGTATTGTTGCCAGGTTGCCATGGCGGTTCCTACGCCTGAGGTTTTAATGTCGAGGGAATCAACACCAATGGCGTTATCCGCCAAAATAGACACAGGGACGGTATCCCAACTGCTTTGTTGGCGATCATAGTAACGTGAGTAAAGGTGATTATAGCCACTGTGTTCTTCACGCCACAGCAGCAGCACATTGCCATTTTGATCGATATCGACTTCAACACGTCGATTGTCGCCCTGGAAAGAGACCAGTGCATTCGTCGGTAAACTCCACGCCCCATTTTGATAGTGCGCTACCCTTAATAAATACTGCCCCGAGCTACTATCCAATTCAGTCCAAGTAACAATGGCCTCACCATCGTCGTTCACTGCAAGACTGGGCTCGGATGTGATATTGCCATGGAGGCTAAGCGATTGTTGTGTCCATGTACCAAGCGTTACATCAAAGCGAGAAACAAGTAATTCGCTATTACCATTCGACATGATATCCAACCATGCACTAAACACATTGCCTTGTGCATCTGTGGCAATATCACTGTTACTGGCGGTAACATCGGTATCACCGAGAGGGCCTGTTAATGAAACATCACCATTTATATTTACATAATGTTGCTGCCAGTCGCCATTGACATTATCGGCGTACGATATTGTTATCCTGCCTTGTTCATCAATCACCACATCTTGCGAGCTTGAATAATTCACATCAAGGGCATGTACAT
>CAZPAE010000152.1:0-6452 GCA_964584455.1 uncultured Thioalkalispiraceae bacterium | reverse complement strand
CGCTGTGCGTGGTGCACCCGTGAGCAAAGACCATTCACCAAAAAAATCACCTGGTTGCATTAACGCCAAATTTAAATGCTTACTGGAAACATCGTGGCTCACACGTAAACTACCATAAATAACCACATACAATGAGTCGCCTGCTTCTCCTTCACTGATAATGATACTACCCGGCGGTGCGCCCAATAAGGTCGAGCTATCAACCAATTTTTGCATTGAGGCCGCTTCCAAATAGCGAAACAGTGGAACCGCTCTTAATGCCGTTTCGGTAATGCGATTACGAAAACGCTTTATAACCGCATCATGCAATTCTGATCTTGCCTCGATAATCGAGCGCAAAACCCCGCTGGGTATTTCCAATACCACGGAGGGACGTACAACAGTAATATCACATACCCGTGGCATGCCAAATAGGGCAGCAATTTCGCCAAATAGTTCGCCCTGTTTTAGACTCGCGATATGTGTTTTGCTGGCATCTTCACCAAAACTGGCTTCAACCTCGCCCACCACCAAGATGAAAACCCGATCATCGCGCTGCCCTTCCTGACATAGCTTAATCCCAGGCAAAACACTACGCACAATACCGTGATCTAATAAGTATTGCTTTTCAGTGGTTGAAAGCAGATCACCAAAAATTTGGTGTTTATCGACAGCTTGTTGAATTGCATCAATAACTTGCTGATTTTCCATGTTTTCATCTTCAGTTTGCGTGACAAAACCGGAGCATTCCACCATAATCTCCTCAACGAAAGGAAAGTTTTCACACTTTCAATTAACAATCAGTTTATCCTACAGTTGGTTATTTGCAATTTTCAGCCTATCAACGAGTTTCGTTAAGATAAGTGTGACTTGATCGATGTTTTTACCGCTAGACAGAAAACCAGATTGGAAGAATCCCCCACTGATAACCCTGATCTTAGTCGTTATTAACATCCTCGCGTTCTATATCTGGCAGCATAACGATGATAAATATCGCGATGAGGCATACGAGTACTACATTCACTCCGGCATGCATCGTATAGAAATACGGGAATACCTCAAATACATCGACAAATCGGATACCCTGACCGAGCAAGACATTACCCAGGGCACTCACAAAGCCCAAGCTGTTTTCAAAGATATGTATATAGACGGCAGCTTCCAAGAAAAACTTAATAATAATAAAATCATTAAACCTGATGACCCAAATTATGCCGACTGGCGCACCAAGCGAGATAAATACCTGTGGCTACACAATAAAGTTGTCGCCAATCAATATGGCCTCACCCCCTCTCACCCCAGTGTAACAACCTATATTACCAACATGTTTCTACATGGCAGCACGGGGCACTTACTGGGTAATATGCTGATGCTTATCTTATTAGGGCTCGGTATTGAGGTCATCCTTGGCCGACTTTATTTCCTCATCGGTTATCTTTTTTCAGGGCTGACTGCCGGTTTTTTGTATGTTGCCCTTTACGCAGAACAAGCCATTGCCGGTGTCGGTGCCTCTGGGGCCATTGCAGGTGTATTAGGCATGTCAATTATCATCTACGGCATGCGTAAAATTAATTTTTTCTATTTTCTGTTTGTTTATTTTGACTATGTTAAGGCCCGCGCTATTTGGATCTTACCGCTTTATGTATTATCTCAAGCGATTATCCAATTCGGTTTTAATACCAACATTAACGTCGCCGCCCACATTGGTGGCCTTATTGGTGGGTTATTATTTGCGGGTGTTCTAAAGTTGATACCCAATACCATTAAACATGAATATGTTGATGAAAACCAACATGAAGATCAATTTCATGAAGCTTATGCTCAAGCTTCTCAATTCCTCGCCCGTATGGAGCTTGACCAGGCAAAGAAAATTTTCCAACAATTACATCAGCTATATCCCCAGAATATGGATGTAACACAAAAATTATTTACTATTGAACAGTATAATCCCGCTTCTGAGCAGTACCATGCGTATGCTCACAAACTCCTTAACCAGCCTGGCTCAGATAGCAATACAGTCAAAAGTATTCATCATACATTTACACAATATGCTAGCCGGGCAAAGCCCAAACCACGCTGGACGCCGGAAATGCTCATTTCATTAGTCACGCGATTTGCTGCTAATAATTACTTAGATGAAGCGGAAAAACTCATTAATTATCTCATTAAAGCCAAACAAGACTTTACACACAATGCCGAAGGTCTATCAGCTTTAGTAAAATACTATAATGGGAAAAATAAAGATAAGTCAGTCCACTATAAAAACTTATTAATCGACCTATATCCAGATAGCCCCCAAGCCAAGCAATTTAGTAAGTCTAGCTTATAACGACGTTCTTTCTAAAATACGCAAATACTCTTTCGCTTGCTCATTAACAGAGCTGGTAGGGTAATGACTCAATATAAACTGTAATACTTGGATAGCACGCTCATCATCATTGAATTGTTCTACCAATAACGTTGCTACCATCATATAAGCTTCAGCAGTACCCTCATAAGTGGGAAAATCTCGATGTAAGTTATTCACTAGCGCCATGGCTAACTTACCCTGTCGATGTTGGGAAAAATAGTTAGCAATTTCAACACGCTCTGACGCCTTCTCTGGCTTAAAATTTTTATCAAATACCTGCCCGTCAGAAACAATTTTTGCCGCCTGAGCAAGCTTATTTTCCCCCATTAAATAAGATATATACGAACGACCTTGTGATTGATGCCGTTCCTTGTCACCAACTAAACGCAATAGCTTCAAAATACGCTCACGCGCATCCATATCATTGGGATTGTTCAGAACAAACTGCTGTAATTGAGATACGGCTTGTTGCGTTTTCCCTTCATGGATGAGTATTTCTACTGCGCGCAGCTCCGGGCTAATTGCAACGGTATCTTTTGATTGATCGTTGTCATGCTCATGTGCCTCCACATCAACGCTATAACCCAGCGCTTCATGATACTGATACAACGTATACCCCATCATATTAAACATAATGAGATAAAAATACATGGTGATAAAACTAAACACGGCAATTGATAAAGAGGGATCAATATATTGATTTAACAAACCTAACATCGTATTCCATGCGATCTGCAACAGATAGAACAACAAAATCATGATGACATAAGGCAGGCCAATACGGGTAATAACTGAGGTAAGCAACATTGGATTCAACGCACTGATTAAATTGTCTTCCATGGTGATAATCATAATCGCTGCGGGGGTCACCATCGCAGTCAGAAACATCATGGAGTAATAACCAGGGGGACCCAGCAAATCAAAAATCGCCCACTGCAATAACTCAAATACCATTAATACACTGACTAGTTTGACAACAATCAAACCGTTACCAAATAGCTTTTCGCTACTTAGCGCACGCGGTTTAATATGGCCATGCGCCGTATCTTCCAAAACACTTTGCGCATAGCGTAGAAATATAAAAATAATGGGTAACAAGAAAAGTACATTGCGAGGTAATTGCCAAAGCGCAATACCGATTGATTTATCCCAACCTGGGACTTGCCGAATCCAAAAAGCAAAAACAGAAAGTGCAATTAATACAATCAACGGCGAAGGATAAGCCGGATAGATAAAAAACTCTCTTAATCTAAGCCAGAATGGCTTTACACTACTTGATGTACCTAACGAGGTTAAGGGCTGCTTGCAAACAGGACAACTTGGTTCTTCCTTAGAATGCTTTTGGGTAACGCACTTAGGACAGTAACTAATCTGACAGGCATCACATACCCAGCGTGCAGGTGTCTGAGTATGATATTTACAATTCACTGCGGCCATAGCATTACATTATTTATCTCAGGTCAAGAGCTATACAGACTAATGATATCCATAGCCTGTTTCAAGCAACATCACAACACTTTCATTTGATGCACTATAACTAGCCACAATCAATCTACCGGAACGGTACGTGTTGCCGCCCATTCACGTAATTCATCTATACGTTCTGCCATCACTACTGATAACGGTTTGGTATTGTTAATTTCTTGCAATATATGTGTATTATTTAAAACAACCTGCTGTGCATGCGCCGCATAAATAGCAGAAACAACAGACAGCTCAACTTCTGCGCCAGAAAAACCGTCTGAGGCATCTGCTAAACGTGGCAAATCGAATCCTGTAGGATCATAACTGCGTTTTCGTAAATGAATTTCAAAAATAAGTGCTCTTGTCACTGCATCGGGTAAATCAACAAAGAAAATTTCATCAAACCGCCCCTTTCTTACTAACTCGGGAGGTAGACTTTCAATATCATTTGCCGTGGCAACAATAAAAATAGCGGCTTGTTTTTCTGCCATCCACGTTAATAATGTTCCTAATACACGTTTAGATGTACCATTATCACTTTCACCAACCGAAATCCCTTTTTCTAATTCATCAATCCATAATACACAGGGTGCCATTGACTCTGCTGCTTGTAATGACTCACGTAAATTACGCTCGGTTTCGCCATGGTACTTATTAAATAAAGCAGCAAACTCTAGCCTTAACAATGGAATCCCTAACACACCGGCGACTGCCTTGGCAGCTAAACTCTTGCCACAACCCTGCACGCCTAATAGTAATACACCTTTGGGCATATCAAGCCCTTCGAGTTGCCCCTCAAATACGGGCTGACGTTGACGCAACCAGGTTTTCAATTTGTTAAAGCCACCCACATTAGAAAACTGTTCCGTATCAAACTCAAAATGCAACATGCCTTCTTTATCTAGCAATGCGTACTTGGTTTTCATAACCTGTGGCATATCATCAGGGGTAATCGCCCCGTCATCATAAATTGCCGTTCGGGCTAAACGTTTCGCTTCTGAATGGGTTAAACCTGCTAAGTTTTTAACGAGTAATTCAAATGTTTTAGGATCCGTTTTTACTTTCTTGCGATGCTGTTTTGCCCACTGCTCTGCCACTCGCTTGATGATTTCTCTTAATGCATCTTGGTCCGGCAAGGTTAAATCAACGCGCGCACTAAAATTCTTTAATTCCGGTGGAATACTGATTTGATGACTAATCAATACAATCGTTTGATGAGTTAAGGGATAATCCAAAGCAATATCTTTCAATAACCGAACATGCATGGGATCACTAAGATAGGGATGAAAATCCAACAACAAGTAAAGCCCAGCTTGTGCACCCGATTTAATATTACCCAACAAATCTGCCGGCTCTGAATTAAAACGCTGCGCCTCAAAATCAATATCGATACGACGTAACCCTTCGGTCACCGTCCAACGAAAAACAGGTACCCCAATACGAATCTGGATAGATTGAATTAAATTAACGGCACGCTGTTCTTCCCGCGTTTCGATGACAACAATGGGAATATGCGATTTTAAAATGAGTTCTAAATCGTGTGAGTCACTCATGATGTTATGGTTATCGTTGTTATGATGTATTGTTTAACGTTCATGATTTGGCTATCGGGTCTAAGCGACAATTAATTAATACAATTGATTACAATCTAGCCAAAACTAAATGCTTTCCCAAAAAAAAACCTTCCGCAGGATTAACTCAGTGTCCACCGGAAGGTTTAAGTATATAACAACAAAGAAAATACGAATTTAATCGTCCAACCGCCCAAACTGCACGGTTGGTTCGCTAACCTTAGTCGTCCTGGTGGTCCCTTGCAAGGGATGATTACATAAAAATGCAGGAAAAATATCCATATAAATCAAAGAGTTTAGATAATATTTTAGATCATGTTTAGATGCTAACTAGTTGATCCTCATTATAAATACTCTTTTTTTACGCCGATGCTTGGCCTATGCGATCAAAAAAATTCAATCCATGCAGCCTGTCAGCTTGATCATTTTGCCGCCAAATTAACCAGCGTTTCAGGCAAATCCGGTGCCGTGCCCAGATAAGGTGCAATGTGAATAGAGACTTTGGGAAACAAAGCTGTCACCTTGGCCACCTCGTCGGGAATATCCTCAACCACATGGCGACCAGCCGATAAAAAATAGGGCAAAACGACGACCTCTGTCGCACCTTGCTCAATACACTGTTTAAGCCCATCGGGAATAGAGGGCTCTGCCAACTCCAAAAAAGCTGAACCAATATAATCAAATTGCTTTGTGGCATGGGAACGAATTTGCTCGGTTAGAGCTCGAACCTCATCATTGGAAGCAGCCCGTCGGCTACCGTGGGCAACAACTAACAGCGCACGCATCTATACAACCTCTTTATCTTAATCTGTCTGCTATTATATAGCTATCAATACAAAATAATGTGCCTAGTATATGATAAAAGTTCGGCTTCTGGTCTTCTGTTTACTCTCTATCTCGCTCTTTGCCTGTACGAAAAAACACAGCCAATCGGTTGATAAACAGTGTCAACAAAACATTAAATTATCCACACAAATTTACCAAGAAAAACAATCGAAGTTAAAACCAGTAGAACGAAAACGCATTGAAAGCTTATTAACCGCTGCCAAAATCCAGCAACAACACCAACAATACACCGCATGTATTGA
>CAZPAE010000151.1:0-6453 GCA_964584455.1 uncultured Thioalkalispiraceae bacterium | reverse complement strand
GCAAAAGGCACTCGACGCCGCACTGTCTCAAATTGAACGCGCTTTCGGTAAAGGCTCTGGTGTGGCACGAGTCAGCATGGCCAATTATGGGAAAGGGAACTTGTTTGCCGTGTGGGCAGATAAACGAAACTTTCGTGAAGGTTATGATATATACGGTGCACCTAAAAAGGTGGGGCACAGCTTCGGTGCAAATGAACGTGTACAAGATGACTTCGGAGGTGAGGCGCGACAATGGCATAGCACTATCGCCGGTCATGCGGATGGACAACTGGTAATCGCTTGGACCGATGAGCGTGACGGCAATCAGGATATATGGTTAAGTTGGTTGGAGGAGGGGAAATGGAGCGACAACATTGCCCTCGATGCAGCATCAGGTGAAGGCGAACAATCACACCCAAGCATGACTATCGACACCGAAGGTGATTTACATATCGCCTGGGTTGAACGTACTAAACTAGGTGGCCCAACACAAATTCGCTATGTCTTCGGGAAAAAGCTCAGCAAGCATTAATTATTCATCTCAACTTCGTTTTTTAATGCTACGGATTCACTACTTGTTTGTGCTTCAGCTTGGATTTTTACAATACGTTGCCGCCATTGCGTCATACTAGAGAGGATATCCAGTAACGCTGTATCGTATAAACAGTAATAAATATATGAGCCATGACGCTCACCTTTCACTAACCCGGCTTCGCGCAGAATTCGCAAATGAAATGAAACATTGGTCTGTGATAACCCAGTGCGCGCAATAATGGCCGATACCGGAGCACATTCCAGCCCCATACTAAATAGTATCTTGAGCCGATTAGGTTCACTAAGCACCTTCAACACCTTGGCCAAATCCTTGACAGGTTGCTTAGCATATGTGTTAGCATTCATATGCGTGATTACTCATATTTAAATTGAATCATATAGTTGCGATTTATCATCGCATTGTCAAGCGTTTAGCTAACATTACTGGGAGAATAACCATGTTTTTCAAGCAGTTAGCAACGGAACAAGCATCACTTTCTTATATATTAGGTTGCGGCTCCAAAGGCAAAGCCATTGCGGTAGATGTGGTAGCAGGAGATGAAGATTGGTTTTGTCAGCAGGCCGAAGCACAGGGTGTCAGCATCACCCATGTGATTGAAACCCACGTCCACGCTGATCACTATTCCGGTGGTAGACAATTAGCGAAACAGATTGGCGCAAAATATTGCCTACATAGCCAGGCTCAAGTGTCTTATCCCTTTGATGTACTCAACGATGAAGACGTCATCGAGGTGGGTAACGTAAAAGTGAACGTGCTACACACGCCAGGACATACTATGGACAGTATCAGTCTTGCCGTCAGCGATAAGCGTCGCAGTGAAGAACCGTGGTTTTTGCTCACAGGCGATACACTTTTTGTTGGCAGCATTGGGCGACCCGACTTAGCCGGGCACGAAAAAGAAATGGCAGCCATGTTATTTGATTCATTACATGAAAAATTATTACGCTTTCCCGATACCACTGAAATTTATCCTGCTCATCAAGCCGGTAGTGCTTGTGGTGCCGGGATTTCCGGTAAACCGGTTTCGACCATTGGTTTTGAAAAACGCTTTAATGCCATGTTGAAAATAACCAATAAGGATGAATTTATACATGCCTTAACCGCAGAGATCCCTCCAAGACCTGCACAGATGGATAAGATAGTAGAAGCCAATACCTGCGCTTAAACATAATGGCAACAGTAGAACATTATCAATTTGGTATTCGCGTTAATCTGCATCAGTTCGGCCATCAACTTTGGCAAGTATTACTAGTTGGGTTAACCCTGGGTATGATGCGCACGGTAGTACCTGCTTTAGCAGAAAGTGAATTTGGCGTACCGAAAGGATCTTTCTTATTACTCGTGGCATTTGTGATTGCCTTTGGTTTTGTCAAAGGTATCTTGAATTTTGTTGCCGGCCGATTATCCGAAAGAGTAGGGCGCAAACAAGTACTACTCATCGGTTGGTATCTTGCCTTGCCTATCCCGATCATTATTTTTTATGCCCCTAACTGGTATTGGATCGTTTTTGCGACCATCTTATTAGGTATTAACCAAGGTTTAACCTGGTCTATGACACAAACTTCAAAGCTGGATCTCACTCATCCAGAACAACGCGGGTTAACCATTGGTTTAAACGAGTTCTCTGGGTACTTTGGTGTAGCACTGGCTGGTATTCTCACAGCCTATTTAACCCAATGGTTGGGGGCACGTGATAGTTTAATCTGGTTTGGTATGATGACAATTATCATTGCCATTATCACCACCCACTTATGGGTCAAAGATACGTTAGCTTGGGCACATGCAGAAGCAAAACAGCATGCCCGTGGAGGGCATCCTAGTCTTAAACCGCGTTTCCCTAAAAATATTTCATTGCACCCAACAACCTGGGAAGTGTTTAGTTTGATTTCTTGGCGTGACCGCCGCTTATTTGCCTTTAGCCAAGCCGGTTTAGTGGAGAAATTTGTTGATGCCTTAATCTGGGTGTTCTATCCAGTCTATCTTTACCAACAAGGATTAAGCTTAGCCAATATTGGCTGGGTAGTGGGTGTATACGGTTTTGTTTGGGGTGGTTCACAGTTTATTACCGGTAAGCTATCTGATCATATCGGTCGTCTTTGGCCCATAGTGATTGGCATGTGGCTATGTGGTGGTGGGGTTGCATTAACTTTATTTGGTCAAACATTAGGGTGGTGGTCATTGGCTGCAGCCATCACTGGATTTGGTATGGCATTACTTTATCCCAATATTAGTGCAGCAGTGAGTGATATTGCTCACCCCAATTGGCGCGGCTCAGCGATTGGGATTTACCGCTTTTGGCGCGATCTCGGCTATGGTATTGGTGCCTTATTATTGGGGCTTGCCTCAAATATCACAGGCTTGCTCAGTACCGGCTTCTGGGTTGTTGCCATTAGTATGTTTGTTTCTGGTTTATTGGTTTTATTGTTAGCAGAAGAGACACACCCTCGTTTAAACCCTGCACCGGAGTAAACGATTTATACAAAAACTTAGGTTTTCGATAGCACCGTTTGTGCCTGTTTAAACCATCCAACAACCACTTGCTGATACTCGCGACCATATAAGCGAATAAATTGCTGAGTGTAATGTTCACTTTCATCTTGCAAGGCGGCTATACGCGCTGCGATAAAGTCAGGGGTCAACTCTAAACCACACTCAACAATAATACAGTGACGCCATTGTTCATAATTCCCGGGTATTATCGATGTTGTCATAGATTACTCCTGGATAAAAATGATATTTTTATTATCGATTAAACACCAAGCGCTGTGATGCGAGCGGACCATCAACAATCTGTTGGCCGTCAAACACTTGTTGACCATTAACCCATGTGCTTTGTATACGCGATGAAAATAGGTGGCCATCAAATGGTGTCCAGCCACAATGATAATGGGTATTGCTATGACTTACTTCTGTTGTTTGGTTCAAATCAACTAATACTAAGTCCGCATAGTAACCCTCACGAAGGTATCCCCGTTCGGATACCCCATAACGGATTGCAGGATTGTGAGCTACCTTTTCTACTACCTGTTCCAAACGAAGGTGCTGATGCTTAACATGATCTAATAAGCTCAACAAAGCATGTTCGACTAAAGGCAAACCTGCAGGCACTTGATTATAATCCGCTTGCTTTTCTTTTAAAGTATGAGGCGCATGATCTGTTGCAATAATATCAATTTGATTAGTATGTAAGGCTTGCATTAATGCGTCGCGATCAGTTGACGATTTAATGGCTGGATTACATTTAATAAAATTACCTAACCGTGGATAATCCTGATCACTAAACCAAAGATGGTGAACACAAGCTTCTGCAGTAATGTGTTTGTTTTCAATAGGGCCAGCCTCAAATAAACTGAGCTCTTTTTCTGTGGTGATATGCAAAACATGTAACTGGCTTTGGTATTGTTTAGCCAAATTGACAGCATAAGATGAGGAGGCATAACAAGCTTCAGTATCGCGAATAATGGGATGATCTTGTATCGTTGGATGTCTTAGGCGGCGTATTTTCTCAAGATTATTGGCAATGATTGGGCCACTTTCACAATGGGTGACAATTAATACTGGGCTTTCACGAAAAATCGCATCTAAGGCTTGTGGGTCTTCAACTAATAAGTTACCCGTAGACGCACCCATAAAAACTTTTACACCACAATGTTTTTTCGGATCTAATAACTTTATCTGCTCAATATTGTCTTCTGTAGCACCTAAATAAAAGGCATAGTTCGCCATGGAAAATTGCTCACCAATGGCATATTTTTTTTCTAATACCTCGATGGATGTGGTCGCAGGATTCACATTAGGCATTTCCATATAGCTGGTAATACCACCTACAACAGCAGCACGGGATTCGCTGGCAATGGTACCTTTATGCGTCAAACCAGGCTCACGAAAATGTACCTGATCATCAATCATACCTGGCAGCAGATACTGTCCTTGCGCATCAACGACTATATCCGCTTGTGAGGGAGTAATGTCGGTACCTATCTGATCGATGCGCTGTCCCTTAACTCTTAAATCGGCTTCAATAACATGCCCTTCATTTACAATTTGTGCATGTTTAATTAAGAGTTGTGTAGGGGGCATCAGGTTAGCACCACAAAGAGTATTATTTTCCTTCTGGCATCATAGATGAGTGATGATGCACGATCTTCCATTGGTTGTTGCGATATTCATAAACAAATGTATAACGAGCTGGAACAACTTCCTTTTTACCATTTGATACCACTTGAAAGTGGTAAATACCTGCATCCGTTAGTTTGTTACAGCCCTTTTTAATATTACGTTGCTTGATAATACCGTAGGGTTTTTTCTCCAAGAAGTGATTGAAGTAGTCCTCAATTTCTTCTTGCGTAGTACGCGGCAAGTTAGAAACCGTTGGAAGCAGTACTGCATCTTCTGCATATAGTGCTGCCACTGTTTTCGCGTTACCGGTTTGCAGGGCATCATTCCACTTTTTAAATAATTCTTCTACCAACTTTTTAGTAGCAGGCTGGCAAACAACGGTTTCATTGTCGCTAACGGTATCAATAGGCAGGTTATGCGCCGCACGCCCAGTGATAACTTGCTGGGCGTTGTTACGTTGGTAGTGCCCATAGCTAATGCCATCATCAATGCCTTGGTCTATACCCAAAGTGCCTGAAATTCGGTAGTTTTTATTACTCATGATCTTCTTTATTCGCTAAAATCAAAATTAGTTGCCAAAATAAAATGATATAGTATATCATTTTACAGGAAAGGGATATCTCTTATCTACTGAAAATTCTACCTCATGCTATATCACAATATTCCAACCAATCTTATTATCGGCTTTCTCGGTGTGGGCAAAACCACCGCCATACGCCATTTGCTAAGCCAAGTACCTGATGGAGAGCGTTGGGGCGTATTAGTTAATGAGTTTGGCGAAATTGGTATCGATGGGGCACTACTCGAAGCCGATGACATACTAGTACAAGAAGTACCTGGTGGCTGCTTGTGTTGTGTGGCTTCCGCCGGTTTACAAATTGGGCTAAATCGACTGATTAAAGAGCATAACCCGGATCGTATACTTATTGAGCCAACAGGCTTGGGACACCCGGCGCAAATTATCGATCAGCTTTTAAATGAGCCTTTTCGTCAAGTTTTAAGTTTGGGGGCCACCATCGGTCTTGTGGATGCCCGCCAATTATCCGACCCGCGTTACCGAGAGCATCCTACTTACCAAGATCAGATCTATCTAGCTGATGTGCTGGTTGCATCCAAATCTGATTTGTATAATGAAAAAGATCAGCAAGCCTTCGAGCAATTGGCCCGAACACTCGAACCACCGAAACAACATTTAGCCATGATAACGCAGGGTAAACTACAAAAAGCGTGGTTAGACTTTCCCCTTAGCGATCAGCGCAAAGCTTTGTTTCCAGAAGCTCACAAGTTTATTCAGAAAACACATAGTCACGAACACGAACATAGTCACGAGCATCCCCCCCAAAGCGACTGGCTAAAAATTGAAAACTCAAGCGATGGCTACCATAGCTGCGGTTGGCTGATTAACAAAGAACGTGTATTTAACGCCAAACGTATTCTCAAGCTGTTAAAGCAATTCAAATTAGATAGGATTAAAGGCACTATTTGCACTGATGATGGTTGGTTAGCATTAAACATCACCGCCAGCGAAGAAGATATCCGTGAAATTAAGGAAATGAATAGCAATCGCCTGGAAATTATTCACTCTAAAGCGCTAGATTGGCAGGCGATTGATCACGCATTATTGAAAACTTGACTGTCATTCATCTTCTCGTTACTCATAAAGTAAGCGTGTAATACTATAGTAAGTATGGAAAGCGCATACTATGTACACCATATATTTACACGCACAAAAAATAAGCTTAAATAAAAGTAGATAAAGAGTTTAATGCTTATGATATAGCAACAAATATCTTAAATAT
>CAZPAE010000150.1:0-6456 GCA_964584455.1 uncultured Thioalkalispiraceae bacterium | reverse complement strand
ACTATAGTAGATTTGTCCTTCTTCTAATGATTCACCCACACCACGTAACTCATCTCCGGTAGAAAAGAAAGCCACACGAACACGACGATAAACAGTGACTTCAGGAATACCCAGTGAAGCCAATAAACCAATTTCGACGGCGGTAATTTTTTTTCCTTTGGCCAGCACCACACCGCCTTTGGCAATATCTTCACCTGGATGGCGTACATTTTGCCCTGCTTGATGATCCGTGCCGATACGAATCAGATCCCCTTCGCGGTGAACCTGTTCTTGCATGATCACACTATCACTGCCAGTGGGAATTTGGGCACCTGTCATAATCCGAACACACTCACCTTGTGCCATGTTGCCGCTAAACGGATCACCTGCCCAGGATGTCCCTATGACTTTCAGTTCGGTTTCACCTTCAGTGGGGAAATCAGCGGCACAAACCGCATACCCATCCATGGCTGAATTCGCATGGGGCGGGACGTTCATGGGTGAGATAATATCTTCGGCTAACACACGATTAAGGGCACTGCGTATAGCAAGGCGTTCATGGCCTTCAACAGGACTAGCTAGTTCAGCCAGTTTTTCGTGCACTTGTTCTACGGTAAGTAAGGAAGGATCGTGTTCATCGCAACCGGCAGTTGCAGGGGCTTTCTTTGTCATAACATCTATCGATTATTTACGGTGAGTGGCCATGTAAAAACATGGATAAGTTAGCAGCATTATGCCGAAACTGAGGGGGAGGGATCCAGTGTTACTGCTCCATGCACAAAATGAGTCTGAAAATGGGTTAAAGCCCCTTCATGTTAGGTGGTAATTTGAGTGAGATCTTTTAGATATTCTCTCAATTATTGGGTTTTTTCAGAAATTCCCGCAAAAACGCCAGCAGTAGACCCGCAATTAACCCAAGCACAGCACCTATCAGCATTATCCGAGTTGCTTGGGGCTTAATAGCATGTTCAGGGGATTGTGCGACACGATCAATGAAAATGGCTGAAAGTGTACTTTTATCAATAGACATATTTTCAAGGTAAACTAGCTCATCCTGTAAGTTCCTTAAATTGTAAATAAAAGGATCGTCGGATTTACGTGATTTAAGCGCATCAATTTCTGCCTGAAGTGCTTTGGTTCCCCTAATGTAGTGAGGTGAACCGACGGTGGTGACCGAAATTTCTGGTATAGGATTTGTTGTCGCAGAAGGTAAAGCACTACTGTTTCGGATATTAAGCTCTTTAGCAATGCTTAATTCTTCTTCAAGCCGGATTATTCGGTCTTGTCGCCTTTGTTTTGCGAGAGTGCGTTCTCTGTTTAATTTGTTACGCTTTCTTTGGATTCTCAAGCGAATTGAATCTTGCACGTTGGCATGCAATTGTTTCACTGTGTAGCTATCAACAAAATTAACCAGACCATTTAGAATTTCGGCAACAGCAACTGGATCAGTATACTGAAAAATGATCTTTACCGAAGGAGTGTCGCCGTTGTTATTTTGAATTTTGAGATTAGAATCAAAGTCAATATTTTGTTTATTTAGCTCACTGGATGTTAAGAAATCTTGCCGTACCCTGTATGAATGCAGGTTTCTTTGAAACTCTTGATAAACACTTTCCTGTTTTTGGCCTGGCGTTAAATTTTGAGTATCTGTTTCTTCAACGAGCAGATCTTGGATATCTTGCTGTAGTGGCGGTAGGAGTAGTACTTCGCTCTGAAAGATGGCTTGTGTTGTAAAGACACTATAAGCGGAAACTGCCAGGCCTACCAAAACACCTAATACAATTGATATTTTTTGTTTTTTAAGTGTCCCCCAAATCTCTCTGAGTTGGATTTGATCTTGGTGGACAGGCGCTGTTATGACATAAGTTTCTGTTCGCATTTCTCTAGGAAAATCAACGTCCTTATTCATATGGGCTGTCTATTATAGTTGTAACGTCTTGGCATTCTATTACGATGTGGTGAACCTGCCAAGTACTGTCGCTATATTTCTGATTGGATGAAATCGGCGATACTTGCAGGTGTATTGATATCCAAGACAGGGATGGTTATCTGAGTGGTTGGTGGGGTATCACAAGCAAACGCGATAATATTAGGATCATCCTGACACAAAACCGGGTGCCCTAAGCTGGGGCGATGTAGCTCTATTTTCGGATAAGTTTCATGCTTAAAGCCTTCTACTAAAATCAAGTCTAATTGACTGTGATCCAGTTGGGCAACCAAATCAGATAATACGGCGTCACTTTGTGCCGGTGTTTCCACCATTAATGCCCAACGTTGTGATGAGGCTACCAGCATTTGTGTGGCACCGGCTTTGCGTAATTCATAGCTGTCTTTGCCGGGCTTATCGATATCGAACTCATGATGGGCATGTTTGATCATACCTACCCTGATACCTTTTTGGCTTAATAGTGGAATTAACTTTTTCAGTAAGGTGGTTTTACCGGTACCACTGAAAGCGACAAAGCCCAGTATAGGAATATTATGAGCGGATATCATTGGCGACCTGTTGTAGTTGTTCTGGGGTATTGATATTAACAAACGTGTTAGCTTGATCGCTAAAATCTACCTGCTGTGCATGGTGAGCACTAAGTAAATGGCGCAAAGCGAATTGTGATTGGGCCAGTTGCTGGGCAATGGATTCACGCAGTGAAATATGTAATAAACAGCAACCGGATTGTTGCCGCGTGCCATCGTGTGCGACGGCGGCATAACAATCTGTGGGTAAGGCGGCAAAGCGCGCCACATAGTCTAATGGCAGTAGCGGAACATCACAGGGAACAGTGAGCAACCAAGGTGTCTGGATGTGTTGTAAGGCACTGTAAATGCCGGCTAAGGGGCCTTGTTGTCCAGGCGGCGGGTCAGTGACGATGGGATAGCCAAAGGTTTCATAGGTTTTTAGATCAGCATTAGCGCTAATGATGATATGTTCTAGTTGCGGTGTGAGGCGATCTATCACATGTGCAATCAAAGGTTTGCCCGCTAAATCCATTAGGCCTTTATTTTGGATTCCCATACGACGTCCTTGACCGCCAGCCAGAATCACAGCACTGATATTTTTAGGGGTTATCAGCATGGCAGCATCAACCATGAAGGGGGCGGTGCGCCTAAATTGTTAGCGATAGATGCCGATAATAGCGGATGAGGAAACCAAACAAATAGGTGTGTTATGACGTCTCCCGGAGTGAGTCTTGATTCAGCCATATCGAAATTAAACCATCATATTGAAACGGCACGCAGTACAGCCAGCCAACTGACTCGTGATACCAATACGGCTAGCGAAGCCGCGGAGCCAGCAGAAGCCACGGATGCTGCCGCAGTAGAGGAAAATAACCCCGGTGGTTCGATTGATGTTACGGTCTAAGCGCGCCATGTTGTTCTAGCGCCCATTGTACATGTTCACGGACTAAGTCTGAATCGCTGTGTATTCGGGTTTGTAAAGCCTTTATTACTACTGCAGAAGTGGGAGCATTGCCTAGCGCCACCGCAATATTCCGCAGCCAACATTCATAGCCGATGCGCCGAATAGGTGAGCCCTCGGTATGACGTAAAAACACGGCTTCATCCCATCCAAATAACTCAACCAGTGTAATATCGTCCAATTGATGGCGTGGTGTGAAGTCAGGTTCTTGGGTCATTTGAGCAAACCGATTCCAGGGACAAACCAGCTGACAATCATCACAACCATAAATACGGTTGCCGATCATTGGGCGTAATGCCAGTGGAATACTCCCACGCAACTCAATGGTTAAATACGAAATACAGCGTCGTGCGTCCAATTCATAAGGGCCAAGAATCGCTTGGGTTGGGCAGCTATCAATACAGGCTTGGCAAGTACCACAGTGATCTTCACTTTGTTGTTCATCAATGGGTAAGGGTAAATCTGTATAGATTTCACCAAGAAAAAAATACGAGCCCGCATCACGGTGAATAAGGTTGGTGTGTTTACCAATCCAACCTAGTCCAGCCTTTTGTGCAAGTGGTTTTTCCAGTACCGGTGCACTATCCACAAAAACCCGATAGCCAAATTCACCTACGGCTTGTTGAATTTTATCAACCAGTTGTTGTAATCGGCGTCTTAATACTTTGTGGTAGTCGCGGCCTAGGGCGTAGCGTGATACATAAGCTTGTTGTGGATTTTGTAGTATTTGCCAGGCTTGGTCATCATCACCTAACCAGTAGTTCATACGCACGCTAATGACTCGAATTGTGCCAGGGACTAATGCATCAGGGCGTGAGCGCTTCAAACCATGCTTTGCCATCCAATGCATTTCACCTTGATAGCCGTTGTGTAACCACGCCGATAAATAGTTTTCGGCTTGGCTTAATTCAGTGTCACTGACGCCAAGCTGAGCAAAGCCCAGCGACATTGCCCAGTTATTAATCTGTTGACGTAAGTTTTGTGCGGTGCTTGGGTCCATTGGGTGTCGGCTTGATAAATGTCGGTTATTATTAACGGTATGACAAAGCTAGCACAGCATTTATATCAAGCAGAACAAGTGCGGGCAATGGAACGCTATGCGATTGAGACCCTAGAGCTCTCCGGTACGGTGTTAATGGAACGGGCTGGGGCCGCAGCGTTTGCACGGTTACAGCAGCATTGGCCGGATGCCAGTCGAATTTGTGTTGTTTGTGGTACTGGCAATAATGGTGGTGATGGGTTTGTGATCGCTCGTTTAGCCAAAGAAGCCGGTTTACGTGTGGCGGTTATGCAAGTGGGCGATAGCAGCAAACTACAAGGCGATGCTTTAGCTGCTGCCCAGCGTTTACAAAGTGTTGAAATCATCCCCTGTGATTATGACCGACAAAATTTATTAACCTGTGATGTGGTGGTCGATGCGATCCTTGGCATTGGGATTAGTGGCCTCGTCCAAGACGAATATCAGCAGGTGATCCAATCCATTAATAGTAGCGGCCGACCGGTATTGGCGGTGGATGTGCCTTCTGGTTTGAATATTGATAGTGGGGAAGTGGCCGGTGTGGCCATTAAGGCTGATCTTACCGTGACTTTTATTGGTATCAAGCGAGGCTTGTATTGTGCTGATGCCTTTGAGCATACTGGTCAATGTGTGTTGGAAACACTGAATTTACCCAGTGAGGTATATCAACAGGTCGAGTCTCAAGTACAGCATATAAGCTATACGCAATTATCTCGCTTACTCAAGCCGCGTCTGCGCAATACACACAAGGGTGATTATGGTCATGTGTTGATTGTTGGTGGTGATCATGGTTATACCGGTGCAGTACGCATGGCCGGTGAAGCGGCAGCACGTACTGGGGCTGGTTTAGTGAGTATTGCAACGCGTGCTACACATGCGAGTGCCTTAAATGTCACTCGGCCGGAGCTGATGGTCCATGGTATCGAAGATGAGATGGCCTTTAATCGCTTAGCAGAGCGGGCCACGGTAATTGCCATTGGCCCGGGTTTAGGCCAGTCATCATGGGGACAACAGCTACTCAAGTCGGCGATGGGCACAGGCTTACCGATGGTTGTGGATGCCGATGCGCTGAATCTGCTCTCCCTGCATCCTGCCAAGAATGATAACTGGGTATTAACACCCCATGTGGGGGAAGCGGCACGTATGCTTGGACAATCAACTCAAGAGGTGCAAGCGGATCGTTTTGTGGCGGTACGTGCTTTGCGTGAAAATTATGGCGGGATAGCTGTATTAAAGGGCGCCGGTACCTGTATCGCTCAAGATGGGGGGCCGTTGTTGTTATGTAGCCAAGGTAATCCTGGGATGGCCAGCGGCGGCATGGGGGATATCTTAACCGGCATTATCGCGGGTTTACTGGCGCAAGGAATAAATCAGATGGATGCAGCGAGTCTCGGTGTGTGTTTGCATGCCGCTGCCGGGGATGCAGCAAGCGCAGCAGTGGGCGAGCGAGGCCTATTAGCGGGTGATTTATTTAGTTGGATACGCCGTTTAGTGAATCCAGTACCACCATCTGCATGAATATGGCTGCATTACATGTTTTATTGGGGGATGAAACCCAGACCTATGATAGTGGTGTAGGCTTGGCTCGTTGTCGCCCGGATCAAGCTACATTGTATCTAGAAGGTGATTTAGGAGCCGGTAAAACCACCTTTAGTCGTGGTTTTATCCAAGCTTGTGGGCACCAAGGCGCAGTAAAAAGCCCGACTTATACCTTAGTTGAAACCTACCTATTGCCCGAGGTGCAGATTAACCACTTGGATCTTTATCGCTTAATGGATGCGGAAGAATTGCATTATTTGGGCTTAGACGACATGGTGCAAGCGGGGGTCATTAATCTGATCGAATGGCCAGAGCGGGGTGCGCAACAGCTAGCCGACGCCGATATGACGGTACGATTAAACCACTGTCCAGAAGGACGTGAACTGGTCTTCTCGCCCCACAATTCGGCTGCAGCACAGTGGCTAGCAGCGTATCATTCCCACCTACCCAAGCGAGCTCAGATCAAAGATTAAGATCATTGGCTATGTGTATAAAAAATATA
>CAZPAE010000149.1:0-6536 GCA_964584455.1 uncultured Thioalkalispiraceae bacterium | reverse complement strand
TAATAATTTGAAACAGAAACTTGCGAAATCGTTATTCAAGTCAATAAAAGTGGAAGAAGAAACGTTATTTTTAGAATTAAGCCCTTTTGGTGGCTGATAAACTACTTAAGTTATAAAGCTAGATTACGAGTGCTGATGAGGTTATATAACAATGGCTGTTGAAGATATCACAAACTATTTAAAAGTGTCCGAAACATTAACGTCATCGGGGCAACCTACAGAAATGGAGTTTAAGGCAATAGCCGAGGCCGGTTTTGAGGTGGTTATAAACCTTACTATGCCAAACTCTGAAAATGTAATTCCTGAAGAGGGTTATATTGTTACCGCCCGTGGCATGAGTTATACACACTTGCCTATTCCGTATGATGCTCCTTCTGGTGAACATCTGAAAACATTTTTAGGTATTATGGATGCTTTTGCAGGAAAAAAGTGTTGGGTGCATTGTGTTGTGAATCAACGTGTATCTGCATTTTTGTTTCAGTATCATAAGCTAGTATTGGGCATGTCAGATGAAGATGCACGAAAGGTAATAATACCCGGTTGGCAACCGGAGAATGTATGGCGTGAATTTATGGCACTAAAGAAACAGGATATTGGCCGATAACGTGTTCAAGGTGAATCATTACCCAAATGATATCAAAATTCATGTTGGTGATTAGTCTTGGTGCGATGAAAAGAATGTCATTCTCATGAAAAAGTAAAAAAATGAACATAATATATCGAACCGCAAGAAAGGAAGATTGTTACCGCATTGCTGAGTTGGACTATATGGCCTCAGGCGGTGCCGTTGAGTATCTATTTCATGATCTTGTGCCTGGTGCAACGCCTGTGCAAATCATTGCGCACGGACTGGAAAAAGATATCCCACCACATTCATATCGTAATGCGATTGTGGCTGAGTTGAACCAAAAAATCATTGGTATGTCACTTTCATATCCTGCTCGATTTCATCATATAGATGATGAAATGAGAAACTTTATTCCAGCTGATCGATTAGCGCATTTTGAAGATTTTTTTGCTGCACGGGTTGATAATAGTTATTTAATCGATGCGATTAGTGTTGAGCCGGAATATCGTCGGCAGGGTGTGGGTAAGATGCTGCTTGAGAAAACAAGTGAGAAAGCACACAAACAAGGGTTTTCACTGTTAAGCTTAATTGTTTTTGCAGATAACGAGAAAGCAATCAGGCTTTATACAGAGTATGGTTTTATAATGGTTAAAAAGATTGATTTAGCGCAACATGCATTGATTCCCCACAAAGGTGGGTGTTTGTTGATGAAGGCAGAAATATAGCAAGGAGTAGTATGTGAAAGATACCATTGCGGTTTTTGGTGGTGCCAGACGAAATGGCAATACAGGAAAGTTGATTGATTGGATTGCAGATACGTTAAAGATTAATGTGATTGATCTTGCTGAAAAGGATATCTCACCCTACGATTATGAGCATAAAAATATCAATGATGACTTCATACCTTTGATGAACCAACTATTGGAACATCAAAAAATAATATTTGTGACGCCAATATATTGGTTTTCAGCTAGCGCACAAATGAAGATTTTTATTGATAGAACCTCTGATTTTTTAGATGTAGAAGAGCTAAAAGATATCGGCCGTAGGCTAAGAAATAAGACTGGTTATGTTGTTTGCACTTCGGTGAGTAGTGAAGCTGATAGTTCATTCTTGAATACGTTTAAAGATACATTCGGCTATTTAGGTATGAACTATGGTGGACATATTCATGCTAACTGTGAAAATGATTATCAACCTGAAAGATATAAAGAAGATGTGGAACAATTTGTACGTTTAGTAAAGTCTTAACGTAAGCTTGCTCTGGAAGAGTACATGGAACAGGAACAATATATTAGTGCATTGATTGAATTACACCGTGGCCTTAAACGACAAGGCCCAGGTGATTCAAGCTTCTCTATCGAGATACTTAAGCAACTACCTGTACTTCCTCCCAAGCCGAGGATAGCCGATATCGGTTGTGGCGCGGGCATCGGTGCATTGATGTTGGCAAAGCAATTTCACGCTAAAGTTAAAGCGGTCGATTTCTCTCAAATGTTCTTAGATCAAATGATGTCACAAGCTAAACAAGCCGGTTTGGAGGATTTGATTGAGCCCATCCAGTGCGATATGGGATCGTTGGACTGGCAAGCAGAAACTATTGACCTTTTATGGTCTGAAGGCGCGGCATATAGTATCGGTTTTGAAACGGCACTAAAGGCATGGCGACCATTAATGGCACAAAACGGGATTGCAGTGATTTCAGAAATGAATTATTTCACAAACGACATAAAAAATGTCATCGTTGATTACATGCAAAACCTGTATCCAGGTATCAAGACCGAATCAGAAAACGTGGCGTTAATCACGGCGTCAGGCTTTGAGTGTCTAGGTTTACATCGGCTACCATCAGAAGCGTGGTGGGATTATTACTATAATCCGCTGCGTGAAAATATAAAGTCATTCAAACATACCACCGATAAAGTAATGCAGCTAGTGATTGAAGAAACAGAACAAGAAATGGATTTTTTTAAAACGTATCATAACGATTATGGCTATACATTTTACATTATGCGAGCGGTAGCATAATCCATGATCATGTTATTTTAAACAACTATACAGTTATATCGAGGTTAACATGTTTATTGCAATGAATAGGTTCAAAATTAAATTAGGTAGCGAAGATGAGTTTGTCAATATATGGAAGGATAGAGATACTTATCTAGATGAAGTACCCGGTTTTAAATCATTCCATCTGCTTAGAGGGGCTAGCAATGATGAATATACGCTATTTGCGTCCCACTCTATTTGGGAGTCCAGCGACGCATTTGAAGCTTGGACCAAGTCAGAAGCGTTTAGAAAAGCCCATGCCAACGCCGGTATAAAGAAAGAGATCTATCTTGGTCCACCACAGTTTGAAGGTTATGATGCGGTTATCTAAGCCTGGCCAAAGTAGCAGTGAACTTGCGGTTGGGTGGCTGCTAATCTGATAATTGGAGCGAACAATGGAAAAAGTAACCGGTATTGGTGGTGTGTTTTTTCGAGCGAAGGACCCGGCCGCATTATCTTGCTGGTATGAAAAATATTTAGGGGTTTCGCCGGTTCCCAGTGACTATGATACCTTGCCCTGGGTTCAAGAAAACGGCCCAACCGTGTTTGCTCCCTTTGAAGAAACAACAGAATATTTCGGTGCGGCATCGCAAAAATGGATGATCAATTTTCGGGTTAAGGATTTGTTAGCTATGGTTTCTCAGCTGGAGAAAGCCGGTATCAAGGTTGTTATGGATCCTGAGGATTATCCAAATGGTAAATTCGCCAGGCTGCATGACCCAGAAGGTAATCCAGTAGAGCTTTGGGAGCCGAAATAAAAATAACATAATTCACAATTGCATTTTTCCTGGCAAAAAATATGATCTTGATGATTTATATTGCTAGTTTCATTTTTTCTCTTATTGCCATTATGGTAATGCTCATCTATTTAGCACCTGCACGTGTGGTTACGTTTGCGCTTAATGCAACCCGGAAGAAATCAAGTTTGGTACGTAAAGAGATTACGCTACCAAATGGATTACATTATGTTTATCTTGAAGGGGGGCAAGGTGAGCCATTAATGTTGTTGCATGGCTTTGGTGGTAATAAAGACACTTTTACCTATGTTTCAAAATATTTAGTAAAGCGCTATAGGGTGATTATTCCGGATATTATTGGGTTTGGTGAATCATCACACCCCCAACAGGCAGATTACTCGCCCACTGCTCAGGCTGAGCAGCTACGATTGTTATCACAAGCATTGCACCTTGAAAAACTGCATCTTGCTGGCAATTCGATGGGTGGGCAAATTGCCTTACTGTATGCTGCACTGTACCCATCCGAAGTAAACAGCCTTTGGTTATTAAGCCCCGCGGGGATTTGGAGTGTGCAAAATAATTTACTCAATACGATTTCACAAACAGGTCATAATCCACTGGTCGCAAATAATCTTGATGAGTATCGGAATGTGATGGCATTAGGGATGCGTAAACCGCCATTTATTCCTCAACCGATGTTAAAAGTTTTAGCCCAAGAACGGTTTGATAATGTTGCATTGGAGACGGTGATTTTTGAGCAGATCATGGCACAGTCTATTGAGCAACAGATTAAAGGGATGCCAGTGCCAACCTTAATCGTCTTTGGTGAACAGGACCGTGTCATCCCTGTGGAAACAGCAAATGTACTTAGTGAGTTACTTCCCCATTCCAAAGTCATATTAATGCCAAACATCGGACATGTGGCCATGTTTGAGAAGCCAGCACAATGTGCTAAGGATTATATTTTGTTTCGCGATATTATTTAAAATAGGAAGGTTATGACAGTGCCAAAAATAGCAGTGACAGACAAAGAAATTGAAAGTTGTTTTGATGTGTTACTTGAATTAAGACCGCACCTTGAAAGGAAAACGTTTTTATCAACAGTGAAAAATATGCAGAATCAAGGTTTTAATCTCGCATATATTGAAGAAGACAGCGTAGTGGTTGCGGTAGCAGGTTACAGAATATCACAAAATCTTTTTATGGGGAAAAACCTGTATGTGGATGATTTAGTGACTTCTGAGGTATCACGTTCAAAAGGGTATGGTGCGAGTTTAATTAATTTTCTGCGTGATATGGCAGTTGAGAATGACTGCAGTACATTACATCTGGATTCAGGTACTCAACGGCATCAAGCACATAAGTTTTACTTTAGAAATGGGTTTACCATTGCCAGTTATCATTTTAGTGAACCGGTTGCCAAATCAGTATAGTATGATATTTTGTTAGCATGCTTTCGAATATCAAGCATGTGAGCATAGGGTTATTTAGCTAATATCCGGTTGCATTCAATAATTGTTACTTTGTTGGGGCTGTGTCATCATGACTCCATGGCTTTTTTAAAACACCTACGGCAGCAACTTTTGGGTATCAATCCTTTTGATGGCGATGTTTCACCATCAAAAGTACATCTTTTTGAACGAAGACAACCGTGTCGTCCATTTCCTAATCTGTTCAATTTCAAAACGCCGTTACGAATATTTGATGCTTTTTATGTCAACGCTAACTCGGAGGATTTGGGTGAACGGCATAATCGATATTTGTATGTTGCGGGTATGCCACCGGTCTTGCTGACGCGTGATCCGGCTGTGATTAAAGCAATTCTTTTAGCTACGGGGGACAAGCCAGGACAGTTTGATCGTGATACTGACCCAACAGCAGGTATTGCACGCGCAACAGGTGTCAACTCACTTTTATATGCTAACGGTGCGATATGGCGAAGACAAAAGACCATGGCATCGAAACCTTTTAGTAAAGGTAGCTTATATCAGCCAGAAGAATTCCATGAGTTTGAACATACTTTCCGAAAAACGATTGGTGACAGGCTCGAGATATTACGTGATATGCAGAAAGCCAATGGTAACGAAGTCTCTAGGGTTGAAGTTGAGGCAGAAATTTTACCGATTATGTTAGAAATGTTAGTCAACAATTTCTTTGGCGGTTCTGTTGAATATAAAGAGTTACGAGAACGATATGTGCCTGCGCTGCTTTCGCTTATTGAACATATGATAACAGACACGGTTGCACCTCGTTTGTATGCACTGCATCGGATTGTCTCGGGTAAAAATGCAGAACTGAGACGTTGGAAAGATGCGCTTGAAGAATTAACCGATATTGCACTTGCTGGAAGAGGTGAAGGGCAAGGGCTTTGGCGAATGTTTAAAGGTGAAGTGGAAGACGAGGAAGCATTACGTAGCAATATTCGCGTGTTTTTAGCTGGGGCATTAGAGGCTACATCATCCTTTACAAGTTGGGCAATCTCTCATCTTTCACGCCAACCTGAGTTACAAGAACAGCTATACGAGGAAGTCAAGCATATTGATGTTTACAACCCTGAAAACCTAACAAATGCAAAATTACTCAATCAAGTCATGAATGAGACACTACGCTTAACACCGTCATTGTATTTTTTTCCGCGTAAGGCAACGGTTGATACTTGGCTTGATATTGATGATAACAGAAAGATGATGATCCCGAAGGGGACGACCATTCGGTTAGATATTTGGAATGCAAATCGGTGTGAAGATTTTTGGGGCGAAGCCATAAGCGGATTTCCCGCAGATATTTTTGCTCCTGCGCGGTGGGATGTATTAGCGCAAAAAGGTATATCCCCCAAAGCGACTATGCATTTCGGGTTTGGCCATGGTGCCAGAGTATGTCCTGGTAAGTTTCTTGGTCAGCTAGAAGTGGGGCTTGTGGTAGGAGCGTTTGTTAAGCTCTTTCGTTTTAGAGCAGCAACAAAAGCGACTGGCGCAAGGGCCGGTGTCACAACCAAGCCGGACGATGGTGTGCTACTTGATATAGAGTTGAGATAATTAGTTAGTTAAAGCGATCAAATATAAAGTGATGATGATACCTGTTGGTTACATGGCGAAAAGAGTGGTGGCGAGACCAGATTCGATTAAGTCAGATCAGGTTAAGGACATCTATTCAGTTAGCGGCTGTATCTCAGAATATTTTTG
>CAZPAE010000148.1:4183-6543 GCA_964584455.1 uncultured Thioalkalispiraceae bacterium | reverse complement strand
GAAAAAGCAGACAGCCGGGCTTCGGTATAACGCATGGCCGCAAAAGACTTGGGATCATCCGGTGAACCCCAGTTACCCTGGCCTTCTAATAAAGGATAACGATAAGAAAACGGCTGTGCCATTAACACCATGGCTTCATAGCAAGCGCTATCACCATGGGGATGAAACTTACCTAATACATCAACGACCGTTCTGTCAGAATCTTTAAATTTTGTCCCGGCCTTTAAACCCAGCTCGGACATGGCATAGATAATGCGCCGCTGTACTGGCTTAAGACCATCGGCAATATTAGGTAATGCTCTATCCAGTACCACGTACATGGAATAATCAAGGTAGGCCTGCTCGGTGAAGGTCTTCAGCGGCAAACGTTCGATGTTATCGTCGATAGTGTCTTGATCACTCATAAATTATGAAGATTAACGTTGTGTGTTATACATTGGCCATGTCGCCGGTTTTTTCCAACCATGCGCGCCGATCGGCAGCCCGTTTCTTTGCCAGTAACATATCGAGCATGGATTGCGATCCATCACCTGGGCTAATGGTGAGTCGTGCTAAGCGTCGTGTATCAGGATCCATGGTGGTTTCACGCAACTGCATGGGATTCATTTCACCCAATCCTTTAAAGCGAGTTACCGCCACTTTGCCGCGCCGTTTTTCCGCCGCAATGCGATCTAAGATGCCTTGCTTTTCTGCTTCATCGTGGGCGTAAAACATGTCTTTACCGATATCGACCCGGAATAACGGCGGCATCGCCACATAAATATGCCCGGCTGCCACTAAGGGCCAATAGTGTCTTAAAAATAATGCGCCTAATAACGTCGCAATATGCGCACCATCGGAATCCGCATCCGCCAGAATAACGACCTTGCCATAACGCAATTTACTAATATCACTGGAACCGGGATCCACGCCAATCGCCACAGAGATATCATGTACCTCTTGCGAACCGAGTACTTCGGCTGAGTCCACTTCCCAGGTATTTAAGATCTTACCCCGCAGCGGCATAATCGCTTGGAACTCACGATTACGACCTTGCTTTGCTGAGCCACCGGCCGAATCCCCTTCCACTAAGAATAGCTCGGTGCGATCTAAATCTTGCGATGAACAGTCAGCTAACTTACCGGGTAATGCAGGGCCTTGGGTAATCTTTTTGCGCACCACTTTACGCCCAGCCCGCATCCGACTTTGTGCGCTACTAATGGCTAATTCAGCGATCCGTTCACCGGCCTCAACATGTTGATTAAGCCACAGACCAAAGGCATCTTTCACCACACCGGAAACAAACGTGGCACACTCTCTTGAGGTGAGCTTTTCTTTGGTTTGGCCGGAGAACTGCGGGTCAACTAACTTCACCGACAAAATATAACTGACTCTATCCCAAACATCTTCCGGGGAAATCTTAACGCCGCGCGGTGTCAGGTTACGAAATTCACAAAACTCCCGAATCGCTTCGGTTAAGCCGGTCCGCAAGCCATTCACATGGGTACCGCCTTGGGTAGTTGGGACTAAGTTAACATAGCTTTCTGCGATACTTTGATCGCTCTCCGGCACCCAGGCTAATGCCCAACTCACGGCTTCTTCATTACCTTCCATATTGCCAATAAAGGCCTCGGCAGGAATTAACTCACTTTCGTTTAATGAGGAGGTCAAATAGTCTTTTAAGCCATCTTCATAATACCATTGCTCTTCTTCGCCACTGGCTTCATCACTAAAGCTAATGGTTAAGCCAGGACACAAAACGGCTTTGGCTTTGAGAATATGTTTTAAACGGGAAAGAGAAAATTTAGGGCTATCGAAGTATTTGCCATCGGGCCAGAAGCGAATCGTGGTACCGGTATTGCGTTTACCCACACTCCCCACTACCTCAAGCTTAGAGGACTTCTTACCGTTGGCAAACGACATATTATATTCTTTACCGTCACGCTTAATCCAAACCTCTAAATGCTTGGACAAGGCGTTCACAACGGAGACACCCACACCGTGCAAACCACCGGAGAACTTATAATTCTTGTTGGAAAATTTACCGCCGGCATGTAAGCGCGTCAAAATCACTTCGACACCGGGGATTTTCTCACGCGGATGTTTATCGGTTGGCATACCACGGCCATCATCGGTCACTTGCAATGAGCCGTCTTTATACACCACCACATCAATCTGGCTGGCATGCCCAGCAATGGCCTCATCGACACTATTGTCGATCACTTCTTGGGCAAGGTGATTAGGTCGATCGGTCTGGGTATACATCCCAGGCCGTTTACGGACGGGTTCAAGACCGGTTAAAACTTCGATGTCTTCAGAAGTATAGCGTGCAGCCATGTATGTTCTTTGATCGTCTGCGCTTTAATAAAAGATGCGCCATG
>CAZPAE010000148.1:0-4173 GCA_964584455.1 uncultured Thioalkalispiraceae bacterium | reverse complement strand
TAATGCAAGTATTAATTTCACGACACGTGCTATTTAAGTGAATAAAAGATGATCGTATTGATCAAATTTTGAATTGACCCACCATGGACTGTAACTGCGCAGCCAACTCAGCAAGGGCAACACTGGAACGAGCTAACTCTTCTGTACCTTGTGTGGTTTCATCTGCAACCTGGGTAATATTATTAATATTCTGATTAATTTCTTCGGCCACAATACCTTGTTGTCGTGCTGCTTCAGCTATCTGTGAATTCATCTGGGAAATGTTGGTCACCGAGTCGGTAATCTCTTCCAGTGCTGAATTTGTGCCTGTTCATCACCACCGCTCATCACCACCACAGCGCCTTGGGCACCGGTTTGTAAACGCTCGATCATAGTTTGAATTTCTTGGGTAGAAGTTTGTGTGCGACTAGCCAAACTACGTACTTCGTCAGCCACCACCGCAAAACCACGGCCTTGTTCACCGGCTCGTGCAGCCTCAATCGCCGCATTCAATGCTAGTAAGTTAGTTTGTTCGGCAATCCCCTGAATCACATCCAAGACTGTACCAATGGCTTCACTGTCTTTCTCTAAACCGTGAATAGCTTCAGAGGCTTTCCCTACCTCGGATGCTAACGCTTCGATAGAGGTTACTGTGGCAGAGACCACATTGCGCCCGGTAATCGCTTGGTTATCCGCGTTAGTAGCCGTATCCGCCGCACTGCCCGCATTATTCGCCACTTCCTGTGCCGTGGCCACCATTTCATTCATGGCTGTCGCCACCAATTCGGTTTCACTGCGTTGGCGCTGAATCCCATTACGCGTTTGATCCACCACCAATGACATTTGTTCTGCCGCGGCGGCTAACTGTGACGTTGCTCCTGCAACCTGACCAACGATACTGTAGACCTTATTGGCAAACTTGTTAAACGCATGCCCCAGTTGTGAAATTTCATCTTTACCTTTGGTGGGCAAACGCCGAGTAAGATCCCCTTCACCCTCAGCAATATCATTCATGGTATCCACCGCCGCATTAAGCGGTAAGATAATCATTTGTACCATTAACCAACTACCGATAATCGCACCCACTAAGGCAAGCACGAGTAACACGGTTAAGAAGGACTGGGTACCCACAATGCTACTGATCAAATCGGCACTGCCTTCTTCGGTCAAGCGTACTTGTTCATGCACCAGTTTATCAATTTTTACTTTCGTACCGGCAATCAGTGGACCGATTTCTTCTCGAATTAAATAGGCATCTTCCCGCCAGCGTGGGCCACTATGTAGCTCAACTAACTTATCTTGTAAGCTAAAATATCTCTCTTGCGCCTCATTAATGGCTTCAATAGCTTCTTGTTGCTCAAAGGTTAATAGGTCATCTTTTGCCGAGATTTGTTTAATTTGTTCAATAAACCCATCGCGATACACATTGATGTTGGTAATATTGCCTTCGGTACGAAACGCAATATAAGCCCGGTTATTAATCAGAATATTCATCCATTTCTGACGTAACTCGGCAAACTCATTGAGTAATTTCTTTCGCTCATAAGACGGATCGGTTTCCGCGTCTTCTGAGGTCAGCATTTGGGTTAAGTACTGTTGAATATCTTGCGAAACAGGCGCCATATCCCCAGCAGAAAACTTAATACCCGGCTGGTTCTCATTATCATCGATGGCGAGCTGTAACATACGGTCACGATAACTCTTATACTTCACCACATCTTTGGCAATACTATCCACTAAACTGGCCGTTTCAGGATCCTCGTTCACCGCCGGCATGGCTTTTAAAGCCGTGATCACCTTATCAATATCACTCAATGCTTTGAGGTAAGCTTGCTTATTGGAATCTTCTTTACTGGATAGGTAAAAACCTAATTCGGCATTAGCACGATCTAAATAGTCAGCTAATTGCAATGACTTAATGGTCAAAGGCTGCCGTTCTTCCACTACATTGGTCACTAGCCCTTTGGTACTGGAGAGGCTGGTCAGTGAAATAGCCGCAACAGCGACTAATAATAGAATCATTAATGCGGCTGCCGCATAAATTTTGACGCGAATGCTAAAGCGCGAGAACAGCGCCATGAAATTGTCGTATAGATTGCCCATATCCAACCTGATTACCCCTAATATTTATAAGCAAGTTTCCGATTCGGACCCAAAAAATGAGGGTATACCGCCGATGAAAATTTTATCGGCCTCTCGCTGCTAAACTTGACAGGTGGACATGACTGTTTGGTTATAATATAACCATTTCTTAATTGCTTAAATCACGCAGTTAAACTGACTCCTAAGCGCTGCGCCACTTCCTCATAGGCCTCAACAACGCCGCCTAAACCTTGCCTGAAGCGGTCCTTATCCAATTTTTCGCGGGTTTGGGCATCCCACAGACGACAGCCATCGGGGGTAAATTCATCGCCTAAGCAAAGTTTGCCATCAAACCGGCCAAACTCTAATTTGTAATCCACTAATAACAAATCGGCATCTAAAAACAGCTGTTTGAGCACATCGTTAACCTGGAAGGTTAAACGCTTCATTTCTTCCACTTCCGCATCACTGGCCCAATTAAACGAGCGAATGTGAAAATCATTGATCATGGGATCATGTAGCGCATCATTCTTTAAGAAAAACTCAAAGGTCGGTGGCGTTAACTCCAGCCCATCTTGCACACCTAAGCGTCGCACCAGACTACCGGTGGCAATATTACGCACCACACACTCAATGGGTAACATATCTAAATGTTTGACTACCGACTCTTGATCACTCAACAGCGTATCAAAATGGGTCGGTATGCCGGCTTGTTCCAGCTTTTGCATAATAAAGGCATTGAACCGATTGTTGATCATACCTTTGCGATCCAACTGCGCTATTTTCTCGCCATCAAAAGCAGACGTATCATTACGAAAATGGAGAATTAATTTTTGCGGGTCATCGGTTTTATAAACGGTTTTTGCTTTACCGGCATAAAGTTCATCTGCTCGTTGCATGGTTTTACTCTTTACTCATTAATGGTTAGCCAATCCAATCCTAAATCTTGATGCGCAACCACAATATCACGGGTTTGCCAATTTAACGCATCCGATAACGATTGTTTAACTAAATGTGGTGTATTATTTTGTTCACTTAAATGCATGGCGACAATGCACTTAAGATTATCCGTATCCATCTGCTGTAACAGACTCACTGCTTGTCCATTATTAAGATGTCCATAATCACTGCCGACCCGTACTTTTAGCGTAGCGGGATATTCACTTTGAGCTAACATCTCAACATCATGATTACACTCAAGCAGTAATGCATCAATGCCACTTAACATGGTGACAATATGCGGTGTAATCATGCCCGTGTCCGTTAAAAGCCCCAAGCTATAACCGGCATGGCCAAACTTAAACTGACATGGCTCTGCCGCATCATGGGGTACGGAAAACGGCGTCACCGTAATGTCACCAATCACGGTGTCTTGTTCCATGACCAACTCTTCAAAGCACGGAATCACCCCGAACTTGGGCGATTGCGCTGTACCATAGGTCATCCACACCGGAACCCGGTATTTACGGGCAAAGGCGCCAATGCCTTTAACATGATCACCATGCTCATGCGTCACTAAAATCGCATCGATGTCTTGCGCCGTGATACCAAAGCGCTGCAAGCGTGACTCCGTCTCACGTAACGAAAAGCCACAATCGACTAATAATGTTGTCGTTGCAGACTGAATAAGCGTGGCATTACCACGGCTACCACTGCCAAGTGAAGCAAATCGCAAATCACTTCCTAGAGTGAGTTATAAAATATTATTACGCAGATCAGTTAATATCTTTTGCGACACGCGAGGCAAATCTTCTGCCACTTCGCCATTGGGTTTGACCACAATCGTCGTCGTATTACCTTGCTGCTCTAACACTAATAAGTACTTATCGTTTTGAGGCCGCACGGTGCTGGCAAAAAACTTACCAAACCCCGTTTGTGAGGCGAGCACAAAGGATTCCGGTAATTGAATATAGAACACACCGGCACTGCGATTTCTGTCTTCCACAATAAAACCTAATCGGTCTAACGCAATATTAATATGTCGCCATGCCCGATTAAATGGTTCGTTGACCACAAGCAATGCGCTATCGTCGTTAATTTGTAAGTCGGCACGCGCTTGTGGTGTGGTTGCCGCGATTTGTTGTTTTGCCACACTCTCTTTAATGCCACAGA
>CAZPAE010000147.1:0-6556 GCA_964584455.1 uncultured Thioalkalispiraceae bacterium | reverse complement strand
AACACTTTGATGACACTAAAGATATCATTAACAAGGCATTTCAATGAACCAACCGGAACAACAACAAATAGACCATTGGTTTGCTTTTGCTAAGAAGTGGATTCCTCGTAAAAAGCAAAAGATTGCCAGTGGCGAAGGTAAGCAAGCAACGTATACTTCGCTAGCACTTGCACATGCTTCTTTTGCCCGTGCTAAGTTTCTCAATGGCGATGCCTTAACGGAGGTACGCACTGAATTTGCTAATGCTGCACGTTGTATTCTCAAAAACTTCACCATGGCGTATGATGAAGCTGATCCGGACTATTTAGGTGATCAATGGCCCGAGAGAAATCCACATTATACTGGCCTAAAAGGCTCGCCTGTGACCGCAAAGTGGTGTAACCCGACCCATGGCCAGCTCGATTTGAGTGAGCTGATTGAAACGTATGCCATCGACGGTATCAACTACGCGTTAATCGCGGCCGATTTTGAATTAGCGGCCGAGCTTGCACAAATTTACCGTACCAGCCCAGATGGTGATATGCTTGATATTGATGTGAATCGCTATGTGCATACGTTAAAGCAATGGCTTTTAGGCGAACCGGAAGCAGCCCTCAGTTTGATTCATGAACAGTTTGAAGACTATAAGCAGACCCCGCCTAAGAGCGCAGGGGATAAAAACTATTACACTTTGTTTACTACCCTGTTCGGTATTGTGAGTGGAGACAATGCAGTCTTTAACGAGGGTTTACAACAACAATTAGTCTTTTATCAAAGCTATGCACAAGGAGAAGCAAAGAATACGACTGAGGAGTTTATTTGTGACCCTGCCGTTGCACTGGCTAACTTAGGTTTTCATCATGGCCTAACCGTGACTGTTACTCACGATACCTTGCCACCAGGTTTATTGTTGATACGAAGTAAATAGGAAAAAAGCGTTAATGCTATCGCGAGCGCCATTAATGCTGACGATACGATTTGTATTTTTACATCTGCTTTTCCCTAACCTACTTGGGTTTCCTTATCTCGCAAAATGTACGATGATCTCATGGGCGTTGAATCTGCATCACCAGAACTAATATCAGCAGTTTCGAAAAAGCGTGATGTTGTTATTGCCCAACCAGGTTCAGAAGAGCTTCGTATGTTAGATTACTTTGGGGCAGAGGCATCTCGGGGATGTTAACAACACCCACATTCTCCTACGCGAAAATCCGAGCAAAGCAGCTTTGTTGGAAGAGCTCTTATATGGAGCTCAAACAAAGCTAGGGATTATCGAACGTTTAGTGGCTTTGGATGATTTGTTGAAAAAAGATGAGTTGACACAAGATACCATTAATAAACTGGGTGATAATTTTAAGCCTGAATCAGAGGGCTTATCTGTATATGAGTGGTCGTTGAAAGCTCTTGAAGTAATTAAAAGATAATATTAATTTTTCTTTCAAAGCTATTTCTGCTGCGCCAGCCAATTGGCTATGCGCTGTTTGCGTTGTAAGAATCGAGATGTTCGTGTGTGTGGGTTGTCTTTTACTGGGCTGGGCAATGTTGCCGCCAGCTCAATGGCCTGTGTTTGGTTAATTGTGTGTATAGGGGTTTGCCAATAGTGTTGGCTGGCGGCTTGTACGCCATAAACACCCTTACCAAATTCAGCCACATTCAGGTAAATTTCTAAAATCCGTTTTTTATCTAATTGCATTTCCATCGCTAAGGTGAGAATCAGCTCATGCCACTTGCGCAATGGGTTTTTACTACTGGTAAAAAAAAGGTTTTTGGTGGTTTGCTGTGAGATGGTGCTGGCACCGTAGCGTAGTTTCTTTAATTTTAAGTTAGTGTCCATAGCCTCTTTGAAGGCCAGCAAGTCAAAACCGTGATGGCTATAAAACCGGGCATCTTCGGCAGTGATAATACTGTGTTGTAAATATTGTGGGATAGCGGTTAATTTAACGGGCTGCCAAGCCATAGGCCCCTGTTGTGCTTGGTAGTCGCGCATAAAGCGTGAGGTCGGGATTTTACCGTCACGTAGCTGGGTCCAGTTGGGCCAAATAGCAATTAAATAAGCAAGGTCTAGTATTAGTGCGACTAATACAATACGCCACGACCAAACAATAAAGCGTTGCAACTTACCCTGCTTTTTGCGGCGGCGGGATGTGAATAGTTTTCGTTTCATATAAGCGTATCAATCGGCTTAAAAGTAAGGCCACTAACTACCTGAACTATATAACAATTATAGAATGTAGATTGGGATGCAGTTTGCTTGATCCAGATCAGAATCCTAATTTGGTGACTCCTTTAAAGTAATGTCTTCATAGTCGATTCAGTGAGGGCATCATGCAGCAGGCAGCGACTTATAATTATAAAGTAGTGAAACAATTCGCTATTATGACTGTGGTCTGGGGTGTAGTGGGTTTCAGCGCAGGTGTGTTTATTGCGGCACAGTTGGTTTGGCCGGAACTTAATTTTGATATACCGTGGCTAACGTACAGTCGTTTACGACCCCTACATACCAATGCGGTTATTTTTGCATTTGGTGGGTCAGCATTATTTGCTACCTCCTATTATGTGGTGCAGCGAACTTGTCAGGTAAGATTGTTTTCCAGTGGCTTAGCGGCGTTTACGTTCTGGGGCTGGACCTTAGTGATTATCTTGGCTGCCATTACCTTACCCCTAGGTATAACCTCTGGTAAAGAATATGCTGAATTAGAGTGGCCCATTGATTTATTAATTACAGTCGTTTGGGTTGCTTATGCTATCGTTTTCTTTGGCACTATCGTTAAACGCAAAGTAAAACACATCTATGTTGCTAACTGGTTCTTTGGTGCTTTCATTCTAACAGTCGCCGTGTTGCACATTGTGAATAGTGCGGCATTACCCGTGACGTTATCTAAATCCTATTCTGCTTATGCCGGTGCTATTGATGCCATGGTGCAGTGGTGGTATGGCCACAATGCGGTAGGCTTTTTCTTAACTGCGGGTTTCTTAGGTATGATGTATTACTTTATTCCTAAGCAAGCCAATCGTCCTGTTTATTCTTATCGTTTATCGGTTGTGCATTTCTGGGCATTGATTTCAACCTATATGTGGGCTGGCCCTCACCATTTGCACTATACCGCGCTACCAGATTGGGGCCAGTCTTTAGGGATGATATTTTCACTGATTCTATTAGCACCCAGCTGGGGCGGTATGATTAACGGTATCATGACTTTATCAGGTGCATGGCATAAGTTACGCTCTGATCCCATTTTGAAGTTCATGATCGTTTCACTTTCGTTCTACGGTATGTCGACCTTTGAAGGACCGATGATGTCGATTAAAACTGTGAACGCCCTTTCTCACTATACAGACTGGACCATCGGCCACGTACATTCCGGCGCATTAGGTTGGGTTGGTTTTATTACCATGGGTAGTTTGTATTATTTGATTCCAAAGTTGTTTGGGCGTGAACAAATGTATTCAAACAAGTTAATTGACTTACATCTTTGGATCGCGACCATCGGTATTGTGTTGTACATCGCTTCCATGTGGATTGCCGGTGTGATGCAAGGTTTAATGTGGCGCGAAGTTAACCCTGATGGCACTTTGGCTTATAGCTTCGTTCAATCTTTAGAGCGGATGTATCCCTACTACATCGTGCGTTTCTTAGGTGGTGTGTTGTATCTCGTTGGTATGCTCATCATGGTGTTCAATGTGTATAAGACCATTGCGGGTCCAAAAGAAGCAATGTCACCACAGGTACAGGCAGCATAAGGGGGCTCTGACTATGTCACATGAAAAAGTGGAAACCAATGTTGGCTTAATGTCGATTCTAATCATTATTGTTATCAGTATCGGTGGTTTAGTGGAGATTGTGCCGTTGTTCTTCTTAAAAGATACCACTGAACCGGTTAAGAACTTAAAACCGTATACTGCGTTGCAATTGGAAGGGCGCGATGTCTATGTACGTGAAGGCTGTTATACCTGTCATTCACAAATGATTCGTCCCTTTAGGGCAGAAACAGAGCGCTATGGGCATTATTCGGTTGCCGGTGAGTTTGTTTATGACCGGCCTTTCCAATGGGGTTCTAAACGGACAGGGCCTGATTTGGCTCGGGTTGGTGGTCGTTATTCCGATGATTGGCATCGCATCCATTTAATTAATCCTCGTTTGGTGGTGCCAGAATCCAATATGCCAGGCTTTCCATGGTTAGAAAAAAATATCATTGATGCTTCGGTTACACCGAAAAAACTTAAAGCGCTGCGTACCTTAGGTGCTCCCTATACTGATGAGCAAATTAACAATGCATCAAGTGAAGTGGAGGGGAAAACCGAAATGGAAGCACTGATTGCCTACTTGCAAGTACTCGGCACTAGTATCAAGACGCGGAGGTGAGCATGGATATTAATGAAATCCGTTCCTGGTTAACTTTACTACTGCTTGCTGTGTTTATTGGCATTGTCGTGTGGGCCTATAGCAAGAAACGTAAACAAGACTTTCACGATGCGGCAAATCTACCTTTAGATGAGCCGGAGTATCCACAAGAAGTATCAGCAAAAGAACGAGGTGTAAAATGAGTGACGGTTGGAGTATTTACATTATCGTTATCACCGTTGCCAATATTCTGGCTTGCCTATGGTTGATTCGTTGGACAACAAAAAAGCGGCCAGGCGAATCGGTGCAAGGCGATGTTACAGGCCATACATGGGACGATAACTTACAAGAGTATAATAACCCGTTACCGCGTTGGTGGTTATGGATGTTTTACATCACCATCGTTTTCTCTGCGATTTATCTGGTTTTCTATCCTGGTTTAGGCTTGTATAAAGGCACGTTCGGTTGGTCTCAGGTAGGGCAGTATGAAGAAGAGATGGATTTAGCGGATCAAAACTATGCGCCTATTTTTGCTGCTTATGCAAAAACGCCAATGGCTGACTTAATAAAAGACCATGAAGCCATGGCATCTGGTCAACGTATTTTCCTTAATAATTGCGCAACCTGCCATGGCTCGGATGCCGGTGGTGCGATTGGCTTCCCTAATTTAGCGGATAACGATTGGTTGTACGGTGGTGAGCCTGGTGCTATCAAAACCAGTATTCTTTCCGGGCGCCAAGGTGTTATGCCAGCCATGGGTGCAGGACTGCCTGATGAGCAATTAGATCAGTTAGTTGCTTATGTAATGAGTTTAAGTGGTCGTGAAGTAGATACACGCTTAGTGGATGCGGGCCGTACCCAATATCAAGCGATGTGTGTTGGTTGTCATGGTGCAGATGGTAAAGGCAATGCACAGGCTGGATTCCCTAATTTGACTGACAATATTTGGTTGTACGGTGGTACACCCGGTGCAATTAAACAAAGCATTAAGCAAGGGCGTAATGGAATAATGCCTGCACATCGTGACATTTTAGGTGAAGAAAAAGCACATTTACTGGCGGCCTACGTATATAGCTTAAGTCAGTAAGTCGTTACGCGATTCTAAGGTGGTGTAATGGAAAAGCGGGTAGAACAGCAAGAAGAAGATAGTGGTTTCTACGTTAAACATAAGAAGGTTTACCCGCGTGAAGTTCATGGCCTGTTTGCTAACCTCCGCGTTTTAGGTGTCCTCTCGCTGCTTGGCATCTATTACATTACTCCCTGGCTACAGTGGGGTGGCAGACAGGCCGTTTTATTTGACTTACCCAATCGACGCTTTTATATCTTTGAATTAACCTTTTGGCCACAAGACTTTTTTTATTTGGCCGTATTGCTGATCATCGCCGCCCTATCTCTGTTTTTCTTTACTGCATTAGCCGGCCGTTTATGGTGCGGCTTTGCTTGTCCACAAACGGTTTGGACTGAGGCTTTTTTGTGGATAGAACGAAAAATTGAGGGTGATCGTAATAAACAAATTAAACTCGATAAATCACCGCTAACCAAAACGAAATTTTATCGCAAAAGCTTAAAGCACTTTATCTGGATTGCTTTTTCTGCCTGGACCGGTTTTACTTTTGTTGGGTATTTTACGCCAGTTCTTGAATTAGGCCAGTCGTTATGGCACTTAAGTTTAGGTCCATGGGAATGGTTTTGGATCGTGTTTTATAGCTTTGCGACTTACGGTAATGCGGGCTGGATGCGCGAACAGGTCTGTATTTACATGTGTCCTTATGCGCGTTTTCAAAGCGCCATGTTTGATAAAGACACCTTAATTATTTCTTATGACCAAGAGCGTGGTGATCCAAGGGGTTCACGTAAGAAAAGCGATGACCCTGCAGAAAAAGGCTTAGGTGCTTGTGTTGATTGCAAGCTCTGTGTCCAGGTTTGTCCCACCGGTATTGATATCCGCGATGGTTTGCAATATCAGTGTATCGGTTGTGCGGCTTGTGTGGATGTGTGTAATCAAGTCATGGATAAAATGGGCTATGAACGTGATCTAGTTAAATACACTACACAAAATAATATTGAAGGGAATAAAACACGTATCCTAAGGCCGAGGATTGTGATTTATTTTACGATCTTATTATCCATAACGGCTGCCCTTATTTATAACATGGCAACACGTATTCCTTTGGAGTTGGATATTATTCGCGATCGCAATGCCCTTTATCGTACGACATCCCTGGGTTTCATTGA
>CAZPAE010000146.1:5251-6577 GCA_964584455.1 uncultured Thioalkalispiraceae bacterium | reverse complement strand
AGCTGAAACTAAGCGTGAAAGCCAGGCTGTCCTTCTCTGCCAAAATATTACGAATGGGGAGCGGTTTACGTTGTTTTGGCTTTTCCTCTTCTTCTGCGGCTTGAACGGGCGGTAGGCTGAGCATTGCAATTAGGCACAGCGTCAGTAAGCGAAGTGGTGTCATGTTTTTTTATTATGGTTATTGAATTGTAGAGAATAATACTACGTGATTTGTAGTACAAAACAAAGTCGTGTCGCTCGTAGTGGGAGATTGCCGTGTCGAACGCGATAATTGTTGCTATGGCTTAGCCATCATGGTTTATTGATTTTGTTATTTGCCACTGTCGTGGCAAAGGTACTTTCTTTATACCGATGAAAGAAAGTACCCAAAGAAACCGGCTCCCATGCCAGTGAAACAGGCCACGCCAATGGGTTTTGCCCTGAACGGTTTTGATTCGCCTTCCTGGCTCAGCAAAACCGTGCTCGGCGTCCTTGCCTCGCACTGTATTCAATACAAAGCCCATTGGCGTGCCCTCACCGGCATAGGGAGAAAATAACTGTTTTTGCGAGCTGATGGTGCTAGTGACGCCGTTTCTAATTATCCCGTCATTGTGGGCTTAGTCTTTGAAGGTTCGCCAGCCGTTGACCATGCTGGAAAGAATGCTTTGGCGGCTCATGATGTCCTCGCGAATAGCCGCATACACGTGAACGATGATGAAGCAGATGATATACCACATCACAAGCCGATGAAGACTGTGGGTCATTAGGCTGCCACCCAGTAAAGAGTTGACCCAGCCAAACAAGATCGATGACCAGTGGTCTTCACCCATTGCTTCGCTGTACATGGCAAAGCCGCTGAAAATCATGAATAGGCTGCTAAGAACAAATACGAAGAACATCATACCCAGGGCTAAAGGATTGTGGCCAACATATTTTTTGGGCCGGTCTTCGAGAAAAAAATACCACCTAAATTCGAATATCACTTCACTCCACCACTCGCTTTTAAACACAGGGGGCATAAATAATTGTCGCGCATGTTCGTTACCCACAATGGCCCAATACACCCTGGCTAAGAAAGCAATCGCAAATATATAGCCGGCGGCGAAATGGGCAAACCGAATGTAGCCCATGAAGAACATGTCTTCATCATGTCCTGGTTGTTCAAGGAAGGGAGTACCGATGAAATAACCAGTACATATGAGTACCAGCATGGAGCTTACCGTCACCCAATGCCATATTCGTATGGGTGCTTGATAAACATAAACTCTTTTTACCCGGCTTGCTTTTTGTTCGGCGCTTTTCATTTGTTGATGAGATAACATATGCTTTATACCCTTGTTCGCTAGA
>CAZPAE010000146.1:3984-5241 GCA_964584455.1 uncultured Thioalkalispiraceae bacterium | reverse complement strand
GCCGTGAGTGGAATACGGCAGTGGGTTACATCGTTTCATGCTGATTTAACAGGCTGTCAGCTTGAAAGCCGATACGCAACACGCCCCAATGACGCTCACCGATAGATATGGGTGTTGCCAGATCAAAATAGATCGTGCCATCAACGCTGTAAGTTTGCATGAGTAAGTTGCGCGTACTCTCTAGTGCCCGTTTGGCAATACTGTCATGCTGGATGAGGCTACCTATGTTGACCATAACACCGCCTTGGGTGGATGCCACAATGGCGTATTGCAGCTCACGCAGATCTTGCTGCAAAGCATGTAGCGGTTCACGCAAGTTGTGACTAGAAAGCCTGGTGGATTGATTTTCTATATCCAGCGCATCACGTTGTGATGGGGGGACATGGGAGACGATTGCTGCAATGCGATGGCGATAGTCGTGCAATGTTTCGATAACATGCTCTAGCGTATCCGAGCCCACTTGAAACGAGGATGCCAGCTCTTGTATGCGTTCGGTTGCCTGCGAAACCTTCACCAGATATTGCTCGCCCTCGCTCATACGATTCGATACTTCTCCACAGCTACCGTGGATATCCGATACCAGGGTGTGAATATGACTATTAGTATCACTCAAACTAATAATCGCATCGCTAGCTTGGGCAATATGATGGCCCATTTGCATATATTCTTGCACCATACCCTCAAAGCGCTCGGAAGCCTGATGCATCACATCAGCAGTGGCATCCACATGATGATGGATATCACTGGTTTGTTTGCGGGTGTCGCCCACCATCGCCGTCATACGCTCAATGTTGTCGGAAATATTCTGAGTGGCTTGTTTTACTTGCTCGGCTAAGCTGCGTACCTCGGTGGCGACCACGGCAAAACCTTTACCCGCTTCACCGGCACTGGAAGCTTCGATGGAGGCATTTAAGGCCAGCAAATTAGTTTGATCGGAAATGCCACTAATGATCGCAACCACTTGGCTAATATCTTGAGAATGTTCTTCTAGTTGTTTTACGGTTTGGTGGAATTCCTTTACTTTGGTTTCCATGTCATTAACGCGGGCTAAGGCATTTTTCAGTTCCTTATGCGATGCCTCCGCCGCTTTGCGTTGGCGCGAAGTGGCCTGTTCGAGATCCGTTGCTTGTTGGCGGGCAACCGTGACGGCACCATGATTCGTCTCACTGGCAGTAAAGACTTTTTCGGCCAGCCCGCGTTGTTGTTGCGCAAGCTTTGCTGTGTCTTCCAGTGAGCGGGCAAGTTGAGCCGCATGGC
>CAZPAE010000146.1:0-3945 GCA_964584455.1 uncultured Thioalkalispiraceae bacterium | reverse complement strand
TACACGAAACACCATTTCCCGTACGCGTCCATCGCGTTCGGCAATAACTCGGCTGATTTCTTTCACCGGTGAGCTCTCAGGCAACACAAATTCACTGGAAACGTCATTAACGTTTTGACTGGAATCTGCCAAGGCCTTTGCCATTAGATCGATGGTGTAATCCATCTGCCGAATGTACAAAGCATCGGCAAAAGCGATCAGTGCCCCCGCGCTACAGGCAAATAAAACAGCAACCGTGGGGTCGATCCAACCGGTCATGGCAATGGCGCCAAACAGCCCAAAAAACAAGGCAGTAAAGCCAAATGCAGACATTCTAAGGCGGTTCGATTTACGTAGATCACGGATTTTAGGTGGGGCAAGTTGGTGTTGAGTTAGTGCATCAAGAGTGTCCGAAGTGGTCGTCACGAATGATTACTCCTCTAACAAAAAGATAAACCATTGCAAAATATGAGCCATTGGTTTTTTAAGAGATTGTCATTGCGAACGGGCGTAGTCAGTGAAGGCATCTTCCGGTCATTGCGAGCAAGCGTAGCTTGCGCGGCAATCTCCTTGGCGCTTCTTGTCATAGCGAGGAACGTAGTGACGACGCTATCTCCTGGTTATTGGCAGAACATTAAACAAAGCAGAGGGTTAGTCCTTAGGTTAACAGGGCCGTAAAAAATAAAGCCGACATCAAGCCTGTCTCTTCAGTCAAATTTGTGCTCATGAGAGAGCAAAGCTGAGCTTGTATTTTTATGCTTCCCAAGACTGATTCTTCGGTGCAGTGAGATCGCGACTGCCGTGGATAACGGTGAGGATTTGTATCCTATCCGGTATCGTACGATAGATAAGGCGATAGCCTTGAACAATCACCTCGCGGATATCTTCGTGGTCGGCTTCGGGCACTTCGCGTCCCATCTTTGGGTGATCCGCTAACGGCTCGGCGGCATCGAAGAGGCGGGAGATAAATTGCCGGGCGTAATAGGGTGAATCCTTGGCGATGTAATCACGCAGGGTTTCCAGATCATCCAGTGCTAGGTCGGTCCACTCAATCTGCATCGCCGAGCAACTGGCGTTTGGCGTCAGCGTGAGACACCGTGCGACCCTCATCGGCGGCCTGGAGTCCCGTCTCGATTTTCTGTTTCACATACAACTCGTACATGATGTCGTCCCAAGTGACCTGCTCGGGGAGCTGGTTAATCAGGTGTTTTGCAGCTTCTTTGGGCGTGGCCATGATTGCTCCTAGTGTAAAGGTTAACGATTCGCGGGGTAGTGTCCAAAACTATTCGCACATTTACTCGCGGAACAGGTAGAGCGGGTGTTCTCAATCTACGAAGCTATGGTAGTGCCCATGAGCGAAAAAGTATACCAAGTAGGTGAAGCAAAAAGGATGCTTTGGGTTGTTTTTTTGACAACGCCTATGGGCTATATAACTATAATATTTTTAGTGTTTTATCTTTCAGGTCATCACGAGCGTTATACGTGTACACGATACGAGTTCATGTTTCTTTCCTTGCCATTGCGAACGGGCGTAGCCAGTGAAGCCATCTCCTTGGGGCTTCTTGTCATTGCGAGGAACGCAGTGACGACGCTATCTCCTGGTTATTGGCAGAGCATCAAATAAAGCAGGGGGTTAGTCGTGGTAGATTGCCGCGTTGAGTTAAATACACCTGGTGATTAACCTCTCCTCGCAATGACAGGGTTTAAAAACAAAGCCGGCATAGCCGGCTTTGCGTGGTTACAACAATGGGTTAGCCAGGGATTAGTGAGGGCAGCCTGCAGGTACCCAGTATCCACCACCACCCCATAATGGTATGTAAGTGCAATCATCAGCACCCAGGGTTTCTTGCATTTCTGCCTCACTTAAAGCGACACCGGGGAACAGCACTTCTTGCTTTGCTGTAAAGGCGTCACTCATTTCTTCTAGGTTGATTGTATTAGACGCGGGTGGTACTACGTCTTGTGCTACTGCAACAGTACCTAAGCCTAGGCCCAGCATTATCGTTAATATAAAACGCATTTTTTTCTCTCCTTTTACATAGAGGTTATTTGGTTTACGTTTTGGGGCACTTTGCAGGGACCGTACTGAGGGGCAAATCTCTAGCCTTAGTTATATCGGCCTTATTACACATATTTCCAGAAAATCTTTACAAAAAGTCATGAAAAAATGCGTTTGATCAATAAACGATCATTTTGTTAACGGTTCTAAACTTATCACCTAGACAAAATACTATATTTGGACACAGGCTGGGATGCGAAGTGCCATAAAATGTGGATGGGAAAGCGAAAGAAGATAACGGTTTGTGGTCAAGCTCAAGCGTAGGCTTAAAATTGTAACGTGGCCTGAAACTGGATGGTTTGCTCTGGTACCAAGTCTAATTGATGGTTGAACTTATCCGCATTATAAATATCGTGACTTTCGTATAAGAAGGATTTATCAAACAGGTTATGAATATGTAGGCTAATGGCCCCTTGGCGTTTGGGGAAGCGGTAGCCAATGCCCAGATCCACCACACCAAAGTCACTGCGCTCAGTGCTATTGGTGAAGACACCTTTTTGGTCCACATAGATATAGCGCAGCGATGAGAATAAGCCCGATGGGCTGAAGTATTGTAAAGTCAAAGGTAGTTTATGACTATCAAGTTCTCGCAGTGGCAAGGTGCTATTGCGGTATTGTTCCAGTTCATAGCGTGCATTGAGCTGCCAGCGGTTAGAGATAAGCCAATTAATATAAGTACTGTGATAACGTTCATTCTGTGCTTGAAAGGTAGTGAAAAATACATTCGGTGTACTTGAATTAGATTGTTGCTGTGGTACATCTAATTGGCGTGCTAACAGTTCAATCCCCATTTGTATGTTAGCAGACAATTGATGATCTAGGCCAAAACCATATGATTTGGATTCCGTTAAATTATTTTCATCAAAAAACTGATTAAAGCCAGCCACGTGGGTTGGTTCAAGGGTTTGGTTGGTGGTAAGCATTCTCTTGATATTTTTGTAGGCAGCTAGCCGTAGTGTTGTGACTGGTGAAACCTGCCAAGTCAGGCCTAGTTTGGGGTTTAGTTCATCAACGCCGTTGGTGTTATCAGGGCTGGTGACATCAAAATAACTTAAGCCTAAAGTTAACATTATCTGTTCTGTTATATTACTGTTATTGTAAGCGTAAAAAATATTTTGTTTGTCTTTGGGAAAAGTATTGTTATCAAGTACCATTGAGCCATTTTGGCGAACTTGTAATTGTAATATGCTATCTATATCCGTATTGCTGGCACCGATAACCAGATTATTATTTTCTGTTTCATGAATATAATGTAATTGTATATCTCTACTCTCATCTTTTTCATAAGCATTAGTGCTGGACGAAGGAGTGTTTGATGCAACTATTCCAATTCTCTCTTTATCAATTATAGACAGCAGTAATACTGAGTGAGTACTAGGGTGATAGCGCAGGCCTAGTCGATGGGTTTTCTCATCTAGGGAAAGCTGCTCATTAGCTAAAGAACTTGGCATTAAACTTGTCGCAACGTTACCTTGTTGAGTTCTCCTGCTTTGTGACTCGACTTGAACATTCCATTGTTTGTTAATGTAATACTGCATGAAGGCATTGCTGATATCATGATTAATATCCCGCCCGGCTTCAAAGCCGTCAGTGTTATAGCTGAACTGGCCAAGTGAATAAGAAAAACCGTTATACGAACCATAGGCAGAAAGCTGATCCGCTACTAAGTTGTTAGTGCCCACCACACCAGTGGCGCTAATGTGAGATTGGTCGCGGGTAAACAGCGAGCCGTATTCGTTATGGCCAAGGCTGTGGTTAAAACTATTGGCCAGGTTAAGGCCTGTTTCATTCATTTGCGGTAGTACTGGGTGGTTATTGATATCTTGCAACATTTTACTTTGCAAGGCTTCACTGACCTGGGCAATTTCGTAGCGGTTTTTGTTAGCATACACATTCGACAAGAATCG
>CAZPAE010000145.1:0-6586 GCA_964584455.1 uncultured Thioalkalispiraceae bacterium | reverse complement strand
ATTGATTAATGCTGGTTAAGCTGGGTGCATAACCAGATATAAAAATAAAATGAAAAAAATAGGCAGATTTTCATTTCTTGGTGGGCTTAGTTAATGAACGTCGTAAACAGCAAGGCTATTAATGATAGCTGATTGTTTACTTTTATTAACTAATGACCTGAATTAGGAAAGTATCATGCCACTGTTGTTATCATCATATACCCGACCTGTAATACTGGGGAGAGCCAAACAGCATTTATTTATTCGTATCGTACAAGGGTTTAAGCCACTTGCGCTTAGTATTAGTTTAGCATTCATCGCTAGCGCCCATAGCCCGACTATCTATGCACAAGATAATGTAGAACAAGCACCGGATAAGGCGGTGCGAACTTATAGTATTAAAGCAGGTAGCCTCGATACTGTATTAGCACAGTTTGGTCAGCAAAGTGGTGTCATGGTTTCTGTAAATGGTGCAGTGAGTAAAGGTAAACGCAGCCCAGGCCTTGAGGGGGATTATAGTGTAGAACAGGCTTTGAATGCGTTATTGGTAGGCACTGGGTTAACTGTTTTGCGACAAGCTAATGGCAGCTATATTGTTACTGATATTAAACAAGATAGCGATGCGACATTGCTTAAAACGGTTAATGTCGAAGGTGCTGAGATTGGTGAATCTGTTGGTGTATCTGTCGAGTTTTCTGGTGAAGAGTTAAATGACATTCAACCACGGGATTTGAAAGATATTTTTTCGGGTGAATCATCTGTATCAGTAGGCGGTTCGATCCCCATGAACCAAAAACTTTATTTGCGGGGAATTGAAGAAACAGCCTTGTCGGTGAAAATTGATGGTGCACGACAAAATAATAAAATTTTCCACCATAGTGCGACTACACTTATTGATCCTGTGTTATTGAAATCAGTTCGTGCCTCTGCAGGTGTTTCACCGGCTGACGATGGTCAAGGTGCGATCGGTGGTAGTGTTATCTTTGAAACAGTCGATGTAGGCGACTTACTGATGCCTGACGAAACATTTGGTGGGTTTTTGAATGGTAGTTACGATTCAAATAGTAAAACCAAAACTACCGCCGCTTCATTGTATACCCGACAAGATGGTTTTGAAGTGCTGGGGGTTATTAATAAAGCGAGTGGTGATGACTATAAGGATGGTAATGGTCGTACTGTTCAGCATACTGCAGCGGCATTGCTAAGTGGTTTGTTCAAAGTGGCTTATGAGACAGAACAAGGGGACCGATTCGAATTAAGCCATGAATTAGTAGAAGATGATGCAGTTCGTCCTTATCGTGCTAACTTTTCCGGTTTAACAGCTGGCCGTCCAGTACCTGAGTCAAGAGTGTATGATTTGGCTCGTACTAATACGGTATTTAATTATCACCAACAACAAAAACAGGGATTGTGGAATCCTAATCTGGTCATAGCTCAAAGTGAATCAGATTTAGAAACAACTGAGGTGCCACTTGCGGCGCCTTCTACAACGGTTGTTTATAACGGGATAATAAAAAGTACCTCGCTGACTGCATCTAATGAGTTTATTACACGTACAGCAAAGATTAATGTAGGCCTGGATTATTATAAAGATAATACTAAATTTCGGTTTGAAGGTGATCCGGACTTAGTTGAAGAAGTGGAAAATACCGGTGCATTTGTACAAATACGTCAGGAATTCGATGTTGGCGTTAGATTGTCATATGGTCTACGTTATGATCAACAAGACTTTACCGGTACTGATAACAGTCAGCAAGATCTTTCCGGCTCAAGCAAAAATTTCTCTATCGAATATGATGTTCACCCTAATGTGACACTAAATGCTGGTTATGCTGATATCTGGGGCGGTATTGCTGTAGCAGAAAACTTTATTTTGAACGGTGCCTGGGATTATAGCGGTGGTATTAGTGCTGCCAAGGCAGACAATTTTGTGCTTGGACTTAAAAGTCAGGTTAATGACTTTTATTTTGGTGCAAACGCATATGAGACAGATATTAAAGATGGTCGTACACCGTCTTATGGCGGTGGGCCGAGTTTAACCTCTGACTTTGAAATAAACGGTTATGATGTGTTCTTTGGTTATCGTAAAGGGCATGATGAAGTCAGTATTAAATACTCCAATATCAAGGGTAAAAAGGATGGAGAGCAAGTTAACTCCTATGATGGGAATTATTTTACTTCACCATTAGGCGAGCTCATTTCTGTCAGCGGTATAAAGATGATAGCGAATTATGATTTGAAAATAGGGGCTAACCTGGAAGTGTCACTTGATAATGAGGATGTTGCGGTTAATGGCGCCAAACAAGAAGGTTATTCGGTGTTAGATGTCTTTATCGAGCATGTAGTAAACGAAGATTTTGATATTCGTATGACCATAGATAATGTGACTGATGAAGCTTATGTGGATAGGGCAAGCTATGGACAAGAGTTTGTTACCGTGCAACCGCTATATGAGATTGGCCGAACCTTTATAGCCAGTGCACGTTATCGGTTCTAAGAACGATAATTTAATATCTATTAGATAATGATGTGGCTCATAGGGAGAGCGATTGCCGGTGTGCTTGGTGGTTATTTTGTTGCCAACCTCTGTGCAATTGCGCTCTCTTATCTTTCTGCTGGCAAGCAAGCCGATTCGGTGATGCTTGGACTGGTATCAAGTTTTTTCATTTATACAATAGTCGTGCTATGGGTGTTTGGCGCTAAAACACAGCGGCAGGTTTGGCTGGGCTTGGGTGTTGCTTGCTTGGTTTGTATTGTGTGTATCTTCGTACTCATGCCTGATTCAGTATGGTTTTGATGGGTGTGATGTCTCATGAATAATAAGACCTTTCGCCAATCGATGGGCGTATTGCATACTTGGTCTGGTTTAGTATTAGGTTGGGTTCTGTATTTTGTTTTTATTACTGGCACTGTCGGCTATTTCGATCTTGAAATTGACCGCTGGATGCAGCCAGAGATTCCTTTTGCCCATGAGCATGTCATAGAGCAGCGTCAGTTGCTAGACATGGCGAACAAACAATTGGAGTTTGTGGCGCAAGATGCAGCGACTTGGTATGCAGTTTTTCCTGCTGGTCGCTACCCTTTCCTCACGATTTGGTGGCGAGGGTATAGCGATAAAGCAACAGGTCGAAAAGGTAAATGGGAAAAAATGCACCTTCATCCTGCAACGGGCGAGCAACTAAAAGTACGTGATACTGGGGGTGGTCAGCAGTTATATCGTATGCATTATACTTTGCATTATATACCGTCAGTGTTAGGCCATTGGATAACCAGTTTGGCAGCTATGTTCATGCTAATAGCATTGGTGACAGGTATTGTTATTCATAAACGAATTATAAAAGACTTTTTCACTTTTCGACCGGGAAAGCATCAACGTTCATGGCTGGATATGCATAATGTATTGAGTATTTTGCCATTACCCTTTCATCTTATGATTACCTATAGTGGTTTAATGCTGTTGATGTTTACTACAATGTCAACTGTCATTAGTGCTTCTTATGGAACTGAGCGAGTAGATCATCAACGCTTTTTAGATGAGGCGGCAATATCAGAAAAACATCTGCATGCGTCTGGTCAAGCTGCACACAATGTGGATATTGTAGACGTATTTGACATAGCAGAACAGCAGTGGGGTAAAGGGCAAATACAGTATATTGGTATTGATAATCGAGGAGATAAAAACGCTTTCTTCGAACTAGAAAAAGTAGCATATACTGGCATTACACATCGTGAGCAGCAAATTTATAACGCTAATGGTCAACGACAACAGCCTGAAGAGATAGAACAACATTCTATAGGATATGCGACTCAGTTTTACCAGATTATGTTGGGGTTACATGAGGGCGAATTTGCCAATGCGGTATTACGTTGGTTGTATTTTTTATCAGGTTTGCTAGCGACAGGTATGATTGCTACTGGCCTCGTTTTATGGGTAGTTAAACGAGATAGACAGCAATCAGAAAATAATCATGCAAGTTTACGTTTGATAGCGCAGATAAATATTGGGATGATTGTTGGTTTACCTGTGGCTATTGCCGCTTACTTTTGGGCAAACCGTCTTATTGCTATAGATATTGATGCACGTTCGCAGTGGGAAGTGCATGTGTTGTTTATCATTTGGGGATTGATGTTAGTTTATCCTTTTTTTCTATCGCGTTGGCGTTGTTTGCGTGATATATGGCAGCAGCAATTGATGATTGCGGCGTTGGCTTATCTTTTATTGCCGTTGATTAATCTTGTCACAACAGAGCAGCACTTAGGAACAACAATAAGGCAAGGCGATTGGGCTATGGCGGGAGTTGATCTGAGTATGTTACTTATCGGGGCGAGTTTTTTATTTGCAGTATATAAACTGCGCTCTAAGGTAAACGATGAATAGTAAGTGCCATAATTAGACTGATCAGAAAAACTATTATTCCAATAGTTGTAATCCATTGTGGTCTATATGCCAACAACATCACTTGTAATAATGCCGCGACGGTGGACAGTCCAGTCCAGGTGACAATACCGATACTGCCTTGACTCAATATGCACATAGCTGCAGATATACATAGACTGCAATACCCGAAGCCTCGAATGAGTATCTGACCTTTTGTGAGTGAGCGGTTTGTGGGGGGTAGACTAGCTGGGAATACCTGAGCATGATGGCGCTGCATTGAGAGACTAAGCGTAATAAACCCGATAAAACTGAACATAAAGCTATGCCATAGCAATGGATTATCCCCTTTTATTGCGTATTTTATATCCTACCTATTATTGAGCCCGTCGAACAATGGAAACCTGCCAATTTTCCATGAATAAATACGCCGTTGTAGGATGAGTGGGTTTGTCATGAGACCATGGGCGAATTATGGTAAACTGCGGGTTTACGTTGTTATTCGGATATCGTTCTTTATCCATCGAATGTTGAGAGTATTATCATGGCAGCCTTTCTAGAAGAAATGGCGCGTAGGCGGACCTTTGCGATCATTTCCCACCCAGATGCGGGTAAAACCACCCTCACCGAAAAGCTTTTGTTATACGGCGGCGCAATTCAATTAGCCGGGACCGTTAAAGGCCGTAAAGCAGATCGTCATGCTACATCGGATTGGATGGAGCTGGAAAAACAACGGGGTATTTCGGTGACCTCGGCGGTGATGCAGTTTCCCTACAAAGATTACATTGTGAATCTATTAGATACACCGGGCCATGAAGACTTCTCAGAAGATACTTATCGTACCTTAACCGCAGTAGACTCGGCTTTGATGGTGATCGACAGCGCGAAAGGTGTTGAGGATCGTACCATTAAGTTAATGGAAGTGTGCCGCTTACGTGATACGCCTATTGTGACCTTCATTAACAAGCTGGATCGGGAAGGGCGCGATCCACTTGAGTTATTAGACGAAGTAGAAGACGTCTTAAAGATTCGCTGTGCTCCCATCACTTGGCCTATTGGTATGGGTAAAGGCTTTAAGGGTGTGTATCATTTAGTGAATAATCAAATTCACTTATTCAGTGCGACCCATGGCGGTAAGATTCAAACCGGTGAAGTGATTGAAGGGCTCGATAACCCCAAGCTAGATGAATTACTTGGGCCCGCTGCACAGGATTTTCGTGATGAGATTGAATTGGTTGAAGGTGCCAGCCACAGTTTTGATATCGAAGCCTTTTTAAAAGGCGAATTAAGCCCGGTATTTTTTGGCTCAGCCATTAACAACTTCGGTATCGAAGAGTTATTAGATTACTTTGTAAAAATTGCACCAGAGCCTCAAGCACGTGATACCCAGTTGCGTCCGGTAGATGCAAAAGAACCGGCGTTTTCCGGTTTTGTGTTTAAGATTCAGGCCAACATGGATCCGCAACATCGCGATAGGGTGGCATTTTTGCGGGTGTGTTCAGGGCAATATAAAAAGGGCATGAAGATCCACCAAGTCCGAATTGGTAAAGATGTAAAAATTGCTAATGCCATTACCTTTATGGCCAGTGAGCGAGAAAATGTTGAAGATGCTTATGCGGGCGATATTATTGGCTTGCATAATCATGGCACGATTCAAATTGGTGACACCTTCACAGAAGGTGAGCAACTGAAATTTACCGGTATTCCCAATTTTGCACCGGAGCTATTTCGTCGGGTACGACTCAAAGATCCTTTGCGCATGAAGGCGCTGCAAAAAGGCTTAGACCAACTAAGTGAAGAAGGGGCCTCGCAAGTATTTCGACCGCTGCAAAACAACGATATTGTCGTGGGGGCGGTGGGCGTGTTGCAGTTTGATGTGGTGGCATTTCGTCTTAAGGCCGAATATGGCGTGGAATGTGGTTTTGAGGCGGTGAATGTGAATACGGCGCGCTGGGTCGAATGTGATGATGAGAAAAAACTGGAAGAGTTTAAAAAGAAAGCCGCTGAAAACTTGGCGATTGATGCCGGTGGTAGTCTGACTTACTTAGCCCCGACCCGGGTTAATTTGGATCTGACCATCGAACGCTGGCCAGATATTACCTTTCGGGCGACCCGCGAGCATTAGTGGGTGGTTGCTGGCAATGCAAACTCCGTTTTTCATTAAAGGAGGAATGGGGCAGTTTTGTAAACCTATCTTGTATTTGAGATGGGTTTATATTTTATTCTAGATAG
>CAZPAE010000144.1:0-6610 GCA_964584455.1 uncultured Thioalkalispiraceae bacterium | reverse complement strand
TTCAAGCCAGACAGTGTTTTTCAATATACCTGCTTTGACCGCTTTTTGAATATCGCTGTCATGATTCGGTAAATCCAGAGCGGTGTTAACCAGAAAACAACCCTTTTTCTCTGTGTCTGTCAGGCTTTGCTCGATAAGCGCATCAAAAAACTTGTTTATGGCCAATACAGGATCGTTTAGTGTCCTCAATTGCGCAAGTACGTCACGACGTTGTTCACGCTCATACTTAAGCAAACTTTCAATAAACAGCTTCTTCTTACTACCAAACGCATTGTAAAAACTCCCTTTATTGATGCCGGTGGCGTTAATCAAATCAGCAAGCGAAGTTGCTTCATAACCCTTTGCCCAAAATACGTCTGTTGCCTGATTTATTGCTTCATCAATATCAAACGTTTTTTCCCAAGGCACGGCGAAATACTCTTAAAGTGAGACATGATATTAGTTTATACTGACTGGTCAAAATGTCAATGTGATACTAACAGATTGATTCCATGATGGGTTTGCAAAACTCAGGGGATAACAATAAGCGTATTTTCCAGTTTATTTGGTATCACTGTTACTTCCTGACTGGTGTTGCGATCTTGATGGCTGACATCGATTTGGTATGTGCCTGATGCTAACGTGAGGCGAGGTTGGGCATCGCCACTAACATGAAGTAATTGACGCCGCTTTTCACCCAATGTATTTGTCGTGATCTGATAAACCTTCCAGTAGACACGCTCTGTCAAGGGTGGGGTATTACCCTTTAGTTTGGCCGCCAGTTGTAGATAGCCAGCGTCGATGACGATGTCAGATTGCTCGTTGAGTTGTGCTGCGGTTATTTCAATTTGCGTCTTGGTGCTGGCATGCCCATGGTTAACTTCTACCAGATATATACCGCTGGGTAAAATAAGCCGAGGTTGGGCATCGCCGCTTGTATAAAGTAATCGGTGTTGTTGTTGGTTAAATGCATTTGTTGTGGTCTGATAAACTTTCCAATGGATATTTTCAGTCAATGGCAGGTTATTACCTTTGAGCTTTGTGCCAAGTTGCAAGTAACCGGCGTCGATTAAGATATCTCTTTTCTCGGTTTGCCCAGCTGCAATTTGTACTTCTGTTATCGCTTCAGCTAATCCATAGCGTGCTTTAATGCGATAACGACCACTATTCAGAGTAAAATTAGGTAATGCTGTCGCGTTAGCAACAAGCAGTTTTGTTTTTTCCTCGCCGTTAACGCTCGTCAATTGATAAATAGACCAATAAAGCCCTGTATCAATAGGATCAGAGCTATCGGTGAGTTTGGCAGAGAGTTGTAAAAAACCGGCATCGAAGACGAGTTGCTTTTGTGTGATGCCGCCCTGTTTGATATCCACCTCAGCTTCGGTTTGAGCTTGTCCCATCCGGGCAACGACCTTATATCGACCATCTGGTAATGTTAAATCCGGTTTGCTTTTTGCGCTCGACCTGATGAGTTTCGGTTTTTCACTATTCAAGTCATAAATTTGCCAATGGATTTTATCCAGTGTCCGATGCGGAGCTGATTTTACCAGGGCAGATAGTTGAATATTACCTTTGTCCGTATCTGATACCTGCTGGGAGAGAGAGTTGTCCGTGCTGGCAACAGGTTGTAATGAGGGGGTATTGTTAAGCTGATTTGCCAACATATAGCCTGCTGTGCCACTAATACTGGCCACTATCGTTGCGGCGGCGATGAGTTCGCCGCTCGCCAGTAATCCCTGTTTAGCCGATATGGCCTGATTAACTAGGTTAAGACTCTCATTGTTAACGGTATTGTTCGCCGTGTCTGCTATGGGAGAAACCATGCCAGCAGCCATGGCTGGTTTCACTAAGTCATTGAGTAATGCCGGTACCATGGCCAGTGGCAGCAGTGCAAATAATTCTCGTCGCTGTTTTAAATTTTCAGCATCTGCTGAGCAAATTTTACAGCGACTGATATGTTTTTCGATAATGGAGAGTTGTTCATCGGGAATGTCCGTTTCAGCAAAAGGGCGCAGTAAATTCTCCAGCTCTGGACACTTTTCTCGACTGGCCGCAATTTTCGTATACATTTGATAACTAAAATTTTTATCAAATGCCAACCGTGCACGATGCAAGTTCACTTTAACGTAATTTAGATTTCGCCCGGTAATTTGCGATATTTCTTGGTAGTCCAAATCTTCCTGATAACGCAACAACATTAGTTCACGCCAGTGGGAGGGCATTTTCTCTATGCTAGTAACTACTTTTTCCTGGAGATCTTTTTGTGCCGCCAGTGCTTCGGGTTGACTGTCGAGGGTTTCATCTTCGGTATCCTCGAGTGTGGGTTGTGATTCTACCGCAGTTTCAAATTTGCTTTTGCTGTGATCAAACAGGGTGTGGCGTGCAATGGTATATAGGTAGGCTTTAGGGTGCTCGATTTGAGTCTTGCCATTGTCCTTTATCACTTTTAAAAAAGTGAGTTGGGTGATGTCCTGCGCCAAATGTGGATCAGCACATAATCGGTAAATGTAATTGTATACGTGATCTTTATAATCGTTATACAGAATTTCTACCGCTGTGGTTTTACTATTTCTCTGTGCCATTTCATTATCCGGGCAAGACCAAAACCGCCAGTATTGGCATCACCAAAAGCGCTATATTATTCATTATTTGCGCATTCTCAGCAAAAAAATTCCTCCAATCTGTAACCCTGCGGTCGTTTTGCTCGTCACTGCATTGTAGCCCTTCAAATAGGGCTTTGTTGTGCGCCCTGAAATGGCTCAGTTGACGCATATTTCACTAAAAAACTGACTGACTATAGTCCCGACGAGGAAAATGAAATGGATAGAAAAGTGTTGATAATGTTATTGCTGACAGTGATTATTTCAGCTTGTGGTGGCGGGGAAAGTGGTTCGCCAAGCTCGCCAACTGAGCAACCTGCCAGTGACGGCATTACGGACCGGGCATGGCGATTATGTAATAGTTTCAATAATACCAGCACATTGTTCTCCTATGATTTTGCCGGTGACGAATATTCCTATTCCACCTCTACCTACACAACCAATGATTGTTCTGGCGCGGCAATCACATTTGAAGAGCTCCATGCGGGGACGTTTACCATTCGAGATACGGTGATGACGGCGGCTGGTTTTGATGCTGTTGAAATTGATTTCCACATCGAGAGGGCATTTTCATCTAATTTGCCACCACAAGCACAGTATAATCTTTATGATATTTTTTTCATTAATGAGCAGGGTGATATTCTCTATTTCAGTGACTCAAGTTCATTTACTGAACAAGACAGACCGAATGAAATCAATTTGAATCAAATGTATTTGCTGCTTCAATAATCTCATTTTATTTGTTCGGGGGAAGGCATATTTCCTCCGAACAGATCAAATAACAGCTTGTTCCTGTTTAACGACCCCCATAAGTCCCCAATATCACTTTTTTAATAACCACCGTCTTGACCTGTCTATAACTTCATACTTTAGGCTCTGGCGCTTTCATTAACCTATTTTGTGAAGGAGAGGGTATGACTGCACAACCAGAACCGTTGAGCGACGAAGTCTTTTTAGCACAGTTTGAAGATAAAACATTAGATCCCGTACATTTGAATCACTTAGGTCATTTGCGTTTAGCTTGGCTGTATTTATTGCATTCCCCGTTTGATGAAGCACTCAAGCGCATTAGTCAGGGTATCAAGGCATATGCCGAGAGTTTGGGTGCCACGCAAAAATTTCACGTTACGGTGACAGAAGCGATTGTTAAAATCATGGCGCAACGTATTGCGGCTATGCCAGAGAAAAACTGGACGCTATTTATAAGAAATAACCCCGATCTGCTTGAAGATATGGAATCGGTTTTATTACAGTATTACAGCAAAGTGGTACTATTCAGTGATGTGGCAAAAACCCGTTTCGTTGCACCGGATATTCAGCCCATTTAATCAGGGAATTCTCTATGTATTCTATCGGCCAGCTGGTCAATGCTTTTTCTGTTTCACGCAGTACATTACTGTACTATGACAAAATTGGTTTACTCAAACCGTCCGGACGAAGTACCAGTAATTATCGGCAATATACACAAAATGACTTTGATCGGATGGCGCAAATTATGCTCTATAAAGAAGCGGGGTTACCCTTGAATGAAATTCGTGATTTATTGACGCAGGGGAATAGTCAGTTATCACATATTTTAGAGCAACGGCTCGATCACCTGAATACCGAAATAAGTCGGCTACGACAGCAGCAACAGCTGATTATTAGGCTACTGGGTAAACCAGGCTTGTTGAAAACGACCAAAGCCATGAACAAGCAACAATGGATAAACATACTTGCGGCCTCAGGAATGGATGAAAAAGCCATGCACCAATGGCATGTTGAGTTTGAACGAGCCTTGCCCGAGGTGCATACTGACTTTCTCGAGTCTCTGGGCCTAACAGAGGAAGAAATAAAAGAAATTAAGGCACTTTGCTAGTTCGGTATATTTGCCGGGTATACTATATATATAACGTTTCATTATCATTTTTTGCTACTCAGGTCGACAAGCTGACCCGCTCTCGTCATGCCAGATCTGACATTCATTACTTTTATTGACTCAAAAAATATTGGGCCCACTCTCGGTAGTGTAAGAAAATTCGTACATCGTAAGACTTGATCAAATGTAGTAAAAAGGCTTACTATAAGCCCGAGTATTCGCTGCTGCTTTACAGCAATTAGAACAATATAAATATCACTCGCAGCAACGAATTGAGAACGAAACATATTTCATTACTGGCAGGGGGAGGCTGATTCACAACCCCGTCTAGAAATGATCTATATCAACGATAAATAATGACATGCTTCTATCATATTATTCACAATGAATAAGGTAGAAGAATAAAAAAGTGTGCTGGCAGAAGAGACAACTAGACGCTGATATGTGGATCAGTAAGTTCCTGTGCTAAGCATAAACTTATATTACTAAAGCATGAACAGGGAGCTGAAATGGACGTCGTGACGAAACGGGTCAAAAATCTTAAACATTGGCTCAAGAATAAACAGACACAACTCCGTTCTAGAAATACCCAACGGGGATTGACTCACCAACCACCCCCCTTCAAACGCAAAGCATTAGTCGAGGCCTTAGAACCTCGACTTTTGCTATCTGCAGACTTAAGTATTTTTGAGGTGGCTGATCGCTTTAATACGTTCAATGTCGATATTACCGGTGCCACCATCATTACCCATGGCTTCCAAGCCTTCGATACCCAAGGTGATTCACTATTACCGATTGCACAAGGAATCCATGGTTACATACAAGACAGCACGAACAATAGCGCCCAATCACATAGCTGGTTACTGGATTACGATGTGCCCAATGGCGATAGCTCAGAAGGGGGCTTCGATATTGAAGACTCATTCATACCTGACATTAATTCAGATGGTCAATCGGGTGAGTTAATTATCCTGTTCGATTGGGCTGCGCAGTCCAATGAAGAATCGGGCGGTTGGACTGAAGCTGCTGGCGACACCTTATTTAGTATGCTGGAGCAGTTCGATATTATTGACCCTGCACTTGGTGCCAATAATAATATTCCATTACATTTTATTGCTCATAGCTTTGGTAGTGCCGTCACCTCAGAAGTCATAGAACGCTTAGCAAGTTATGAGATTGGTGTTGACCAAGTTACCTTTCTCGATCCCCATGACTTTGATCAAGCGGATGTACCGGTTGATGAAGATCAAGCTCAAGCCACATTGAATAGCCCAACGGGCTATGGTGTTTCCGTTTGGGATAATGTTGTCTTTGCCGATGTGTATTACGAAACCCGTGGTGCCGGTGGCTCGTTTTATGGGGATAACGATGTCGATAATTCAGGTGATCTTTTTCATATCACCGATGTTCCAGAAGGGCGGCCTATTGCCGGTGCACATAATGTTTTGTTAGATAGTGAGCTACCTGATTTAGCCGTCGAAGGTTATAGCCTGAGCGGTAGTGATCATAGCTATGCTTGGAATGCCTATTACCTTGGTTCTATCTTCGGTGATATACCTGCTGATACACTGTTACCCAGCGATTACTCCACCCAGGATACGAATAACAATGGTACATTTGACTATTGGGAAAATACCGGTTTTGCTTATAGTCGTATAGCCGGTGGCGAATCACTACGTCCTACTACAGATAATTTCTTTGCTGCCGATCAAGATCACGAAAACACACCTGCTAACTACTGGGATGCCGCCAATAATCAAGCTAACGATGCGGGTATTTTGGCTGAAACAGGTTTAACCAGTAGCCAGTTTGCTGCTTACCGTGCAACACCACAGTGGGATCGTTTTAGTATTGTTAATGGTGATTTTGAAACACCAGGTGGTAACACGGGTAGTTTTGATATTATGCCGGGCTGGTCACACAATGGCGGCGGTGGTGGCGGTGAAGTTGGCGAAGAAAATGGTAATCACTTTTTAGAGTTAAATTTCGGTGATGCCGAGCGTATGCATAATGATGTCTATATCCCTTACGATGCTACCTCACTATCATTTGATTTATGGGTCACCGATAGCAGCGATAATGACAGCTTTCGAGTGTCGATTGGTGATAATGTTATTGAAGACTTTATCTTTACCGATCCTGATGCCTTCTCACTCACCACAACCGATTCCGG
>CAZPAE010000143.1:0-6632 GCA_964584455.1 uncultured Thioalkalispiraceae bacterium | reverse complement strand
GGTTAACGTGGCTTTGAAACCGGGGCGCGGACTATCTTTACCAAACGCGGCACCAGGGGCTTGGTCTGCTTGGCGATGCAATTGTAGAACGAGGTAATCCCCATTTAAGCTGTCATCGGGGTGATCCGTTAAGGTGATGTGATCGCCCGGGCGGACGGCACGGCAATCGGTATCGGCCAGGATGCGTTCACGTTGGCTATCTAAACTGTCTTGGCGGCGGCGCGCTAACCCATCGCCAATATCGAGCGTATCGTAGTGGGCACCGTAATCATAACCGTGGCCCAATCCATTCACCGCATGGGTGCGACTGGTTTGGGTCATGAGCCGTTGGCCAGGGGTGTCATCATGATAATCGTTTAACGTTAACGTATTGGTGACCAATTGGTATTGGCGACGCACCGCAAATACACTTTGCCCATCGCGCACATGACCACTGGCGGGGTGATAGGTTAAAGCACCAAACGGAGCACGGCCTAATTCCTCCAGCTTATCCACGATCATCAGCACCGGTCCTTGCTCGGTGGTCTCCACCACGAAGTGCAAACCGGCTTCGGCCAGTAAGCGAATAAAAAACGCATAATCGGTTTCACCGTAGTGCAACCAGAAGGCGCGCTTCGGCCAGACCGATTCGGTGGCAATGCGATACTCGCCTTTGGCAAACCCGGCCGCCTCTAATAAGGCGCTGATGACCTCGAGTACATCTTGATTTAAATAAACCCGTTGATGGGTTTGCAGCTGTAAGGGATATAACACAGCGCGTTGGGTAAACCGATAGGCATAGCCATCAGGGCGACGGCCTAAGTAATCCACTTCCCCGACAATGCCATGTACCACTTGGGGTGCCGCCACATCACGAATCGATAACACACTGGCGGCGCCAATCACCTCACCAGGATCACACCAATCCAATAAGATGGCATCCACCACAAATACATCATCATGGGATAAGCCGGTGGTACCGGCTAAGTCACGCACATCAATGCTGCCCTCGGGCACACCGGCGATAGCAAAATCATAATCGCTTTGGTTAGCTTGGCTAACATCATGGGGCCGAAGATCACTTGTTTTCATATCCATGTGTACTGCTTCCTATTCAGTTTAGGCGATGGCCTCTGCCTCAACGGATTGTGCGGGCGTGTCTGGTTGTTTATCAGCAAACACTAGTGATAACTCAGCATGCTCATCTAACTCTAGGGTTAGGATGTCGGGCATGTCATCTTCCATCATATAAGCCAGGATGCTACGTGCCACTTCGGGGAGTAGTTGCTGCTCGATGATGGCATTAATGTATCGGGCTCCAGTTTGGGTTTGATCACAACGCTGGGCTAAATAATCTAATACATCGGGGTGACAGCGAAATTCTATGTCATGGGTTTGTTTAAGTCGTTGTGCAACCGCATCTAACTTTAAGGCAACAATGTTGGTTAAGGCGTCTTGATCTAAGGCCACAAACGGTACCACTTGCATCCGCCCTAATAGTGCAGGCTGAAAGTGTCGCAGTAAGGTGGGCTGAATGGCTTCGCGGATTTGGCCAATAGAGGGCATTTGCCAAGCAGGTTGCGCTTCAGCTTGCTCGGTTTCTTGTTGTGGCTCACTTAAATCGATGACTTCCGATTCCTGCGCCGGTGGCTGTGTTAGTTCCAGCAGTTGTTCACTGGCCAGGTTTGATGTCATTAAGATAATGACATTTTTAAAGTCAATTTCTCGCCCTTCACCATCGCGCATGAAACCACGATCAAATACTTGGTAAAATAGGTTCATCACATCGGGATGGGCTTTTTCTACTTCATCTAACAACACAACGGCATAAGGACGTTGGCGTACTGCTTCGGTTAACACGCCACCTTCACCATAACCCACATAGCCGGGCGGTGAACCTTTTAATTGCGATACCGTATGTGATTCTTGGTACTCACTCATGTTGATGGTAATTAAAAACCGCTCGCCGCCATATAGTTCTTCGGCAATGGCACGAGCGGTTTCAGTTTTACCGACCCCACTAGGACCGGTAAGGAGGAAAACCCCGAGAGGGGCGTCGGGATTACTCAGGCCAGCACGGGCACTTCGCATGGCACGACCAATACTGGCGATTGCCATGTCTTGGCCCACAACACGGTGACCGATGCGATCTTCAAAGGCAATTAAGGCATGGGCATCGTCTTTTTGCATATTACCCACCGGAATGCCAGTCCAATCGGCGATGACTTTGGCAACGGCAGCGGCATTGACTTCTGCTTGTACCATGGGTTCATCACCTTGTAGATCGCTAAGTGCTGTACGTGCTTGTTGACTGCTTGTTTTGAGCTGCGTGATCACAGTTTGATTCGGCTCTTCAACTTGGTGTTGCTGTTGAAGTTGTTCACGCTGCTCATGAATGTTTTGTACTAATTGCTGTTCTTGTTGCCATTGTGCTAATTGTTGATCGCGACGCTGCTGGGTTTCTTGCAAGTCGTTTTGCAGGCTCTGGCATAAGCGTGTATCAACAAACAAGCCTTGTTTTTGCTCTTGTTCTAATTGTTCAAGACGCTTTTCAATGTAATCGATATGACTTTCGGCTGACTCGATTATTGCAGGTTTGGTGGCTTGCCCCATGCGAATTCGCGCTGCGGCGGTGTCTAATAAATCAATGGCTTTATCCGGTAAGAAGCGGCCATTAATGTAGCGGCTAGACAACTTTACTGCCGCATCAATGGCTTCATCGGTAATTAAAATACCATGATGCTGCTGGTATTGCTGTTTTAAACCATTGAGCATGAGTATGGCTTTATCAATGGATGGTTCTTCCACTTTCACTAACTGAAAGCGACGCTCTAATGCCGCATCGCGTTCAAAGTATTGTTTGTATTCAGACCAGGTTGTGGCAGCGATGGTACGCAACTCCCCGCGCGCTAAAGCAGGCTTTAGTAAGTTAGCTGCATCACTCATGCCCGCCTGACCACCAGCACCGATTAAAGTATGCGCTTCATCAATGAACATAATGATGGGGGTAGTTGAATTTTTTACTTCATCAATCACAGCCTTAAGGCGTTTTTCAAATTCGCCTTTTACACCAGCACCGGCTTGGAGTAGACCTAAGTCTAAGGTGTGTACGCTAATGCCTTTTAAATTATCCGGCACTTGATCCTGTGCAATGCGTAGTGCCAGCCCTTCCACTAAGGCGGTTTTACCTACGCCGGGCTCACCCACCAATATAGGATTGTTTTTACGACGGCGACTGAGGATATCAATCATGAGTCGGATTTCATCATCACGGCCTAATACCGGATCAATGTTGCCTTGCGCTGCTTTTGCGGTGACGTTTTCAGTAAAGCGTGCTAATGCGGTTTCCCCTTGTGGCGCAGTGGGTTGTGTTGGGTTGGTAGTTTGTTTGTTTTGTTGGGGCATACGCAACTGGGGTGGCGTATAGCTTTCTGACTCCACCGAGTCTTCAATAATGCTGGCATAGTTTTTACGCAATGCATCAAGGGAGATCGTATCAAGTACTTGGTAAGCTGAGCCAGGCAAGGTGGGTGACATTTCAATAAGTGCATCCAGTAAGGCAATAGAACGGATATTGTCTAACTGATAGTGTAATGAGGATGCCACATAGGCACGCTCTAACCATTGGAATAACACCGGTGAAAAACCCGGCTTGCCTTGATTGTTTGCATTGAAGCTGGCGATAAAGTCGAGAATACCTTGCCACAATTTATCTTGGTCAACATTAAAATTGGTTAGGGCACGATCAAAGTCACTGCCGCCTTCTTCCATGAGTTTGATCACGAAATGATCTAAGGTCACTTCGTAGTGTGTACGGGTGCTGGCAAAGGCCGCGGCATTTTCTAATGCGCTAGCGCAATAGTTATTGAGCTTTTCTAGTAGTGACTTAACATGTTTGTTATTCAATGTTGTTCCCCTAAGACTGTTTTTTCCTGTTGTCCACCCTGCCTTGGTTGCTTATGCCACCATGGCAAGCTGTGCTTTTTGTTTTTCCATATGTTCGGTTTTATGTGCTTCATTGCGCATGAGTAAACTTTCCCCTGGTATCCGTAACTCTTCGGTGTCGGTTACTTGATACCCTATCCAGCTAGACCAACCGAGCATGGCATCATCACTGCCCAGCTGCATACCTAAGATAGATGAAGGCTCTACCAACAAAACCAGATCGAAGTTGATGGTAGGATCGAGATAACGCTCAATCAGATGGCCTAATGCAATGGCATCGGGTTTACCGGGTAATAAATGGTGAATCTCATCGGCACGAATAGGCCCGACACAAATATCAATTTTGCCGCTGACGTCTAACACTTCGTTGCCGACCAAGGTGTTGTCACCTAAGATCATGGCTTGATGCCCTTCGCCACCGATGCAGGTTTCGTTATCGATGGTGACCCAACGTGGGACAAACTCATTTACTTTTACCGGCGTATCGTTCATGAATTCCGTTAACATGCCAGCTAAAGTAGTCGCATTGCGCACCCGTGTACCCATGGTGCCGCTGAAACCTAGTTCAATATCATCGTTATCACTTAATGTTTGGCCTGATAAGGCGATGACATAATCCATGTAGGGCGAGCTAGGTTTATCCAAGTCGACAAATGGACGATATTTTTTCCATGCCAAATAAAACAGTGCATACATACGCTGTGAAAAGATATCCAGAAACGCACGCATGGTTTCACTGGTGTCATCATCACGGGCAATCAATTCGGTGAAGTAATGGGGTACTGGTGCATCCACACCATACAAACCCATAAAGTTGAGCTGTAGATCGATTTGCTCTTTATCGTTAATGGCGCAACGGCGCACATCAGCAGCGGGAAAACTAATTTCCGATGCCGGACGCATGCGCAACCACTTCTCAAGGCCTTGACCAATTTGGCCATGGTCATAAGCTTCCCCCTCGAGCAAACGCACTACTTGCACAAACTCGTAGTGTGCTGGATGCTTGAGTAGGTCCTCGATTAGATCGGGGTATTTTCGCCGAGCAGTGGTTCCCACACGATCTCCTCATTGGATGGATGGCATAAAATGCGCGTTTGAATGAAACAGTTCATGGCAGCATACATACTAAAAAAATGATGCAACACCTGGCCAAATAAACAGATATCCGCTTTTGAGCGATAATGGTCCTCATGTAAAATTAATTTCATGTCGAGGCCGCGCATCAGCGCGCCCCGCTTAATGCGATCAACTGCATTGACTTCCACTTCTTTAATGCCATCAATGCGACGCCGGTTTTGCTCACTCTGACTCCAGTCATATAAGCGTAGTAACCGTTGCAAGGTGTCTTTATTGGCTAGTGAGCTGTAGTTTAATGATAGGTGTGAGATCAAATCCCATTGAAAACGGGCCCGCTCTGGCGGCTCTAACATGGTAGTCGGGCGCGTAACATTAGAAAACTCTGCATAAGCAGAAGGGAACTCCACCGAAGGTACTTTAATTTTGCCTTCGGTTAAGTAGCGCCGTGGGTAGCTGCCGTTGGTAGCAGTAATACTGCACGATAGCATCTCGCTATGTAGTTTGGTTTTGCCACCGACATTAATGTAGGTTGTGGCTTGCCCATTATCAAAAGCTTGACGATGGGCATGAAAATAACGCCCGTTTTTCTTGCGATGCTCAAAGCTATGCATGGGATAATAAGGGTAACGCTCCCCAGTTTGGGAATCGATGCCCACCACATCGTCAATGCTATAAACCTGTATGCCTTCCCGGGCACGGGTGTCAGCAATCACTGCATAGTCACTGCGTTTATGGGTTAAGTGTACCGGCTCACTGGTGGATTCGAATAAGTTAATAATTGGCGCACAGTGTAATAAGAAATTTTCTTTCTTTAGCTGATGGTCCGTAGGGCAAATGCCTTTTATTTTAAATTCGACATCAAATAAGCTAGAGGTATAGGGCCATTCTATATCTTGTAGACCATCTAGCTGGATAAACATGTACTTTTCACGAAAGCAGAAATAATCTTGCAATAAGTGGAAACCATGAAAACTGCGCCCGGACATATTGATTAAGGCATCTTCCGGTTTCATATGGGCTGGTTTCACTGCTTTACGACCATCGATTTCAATGGCTGAACGGGTCGCTTGCTCGGGAAATGAGATGCGTACTTTTTCTAGTTGGCGACAAAGTTGTTGATGTAGCCATATGGCAATAGCCGGATCGGCGTGAAGATACAATTTTAAGCCGGCGAGATCTAAATCATTGGGTGATAACCCATTATCAATTTGGAAAGATAGCTTGATGCTTGTGCCGCCGCCCATTTGCTCATCGAGCTGGAGTTTTATAATTCTCAGCGGATTGAGTTTTACTTCACTAGTAGTGCGGAACCGACAAATAATGCGATCATCTTCTTTGCCTTTATCCGGATCGTAGGTCCCCCCTACTAAACCGGTTAACAGCAGCATGCCTTTATCGATCACTTGGGTTCGTTGTAACTGCCCTGCTTTGGCAGAGAAATTCGCAATGGATGCCGAAGGAAACGGTCTTAAGAAATGTGGCCATAATTGATTTAACAGTGTCTCGCTAATTTGCGGAATATCATCATCAATATGCTGGCGTATTTGTGCGGTTAAGTAGGCCATGCCTTCTAACAACCGCTCAATGTACGGATCACGATCTTTGACTTCATTGAGATTGAGCATGCCTGC